>SLNM01000090.1 GCA_007133055.1 Lentisphaeria bacterium | reverse complement strand
TGCGTGCGTTCCTGCCGGGAATGGCGTGAGATGGCAATCTCCCGGTCCTGTCCGAAACCCATGTACCAGGCGGCCGGCAGTCCCAAACCGAGGAGCACGGCCAGAGCCAGCAGGGCGCTCTCCCATTCGGTGCGAATTAGTTTGAGCAGTTTCATTGGTTTTGTTCCTTTGGACACACGGCTGAATTAGCATGAATTAATCAGGCCAGGCGCCGAACTACTACCTCTACACTCCGCGCGGAGCCATCACTTTGGGCGGCGGTGGTCTGATGGCGTCGTCCCGGGCGAGGGGATAGAACGCACTGAACTCCAGGATCGCCTCCAGTCGATTGTCGCGTCGATTGAATCTTCGCATTGGCAGCTTGCGAATTTCAATGGCATTGATTGAAAGCCAGAATTCACTTTCATCCAATAGATTGAGCAGGGATACCAGTTGCTCGGTTGTGCCTTGGACGGTTATGCTGACTGGAAACTCGAGCAGATAATCTTCCCGGCTGGTCTCGTCGACCCGATATCGGCGGGGTGGCTGAAGTGCAACTTGCGATCCGAATCCAGGCGACGTTCCGGGCTCGGCTTCGACAATGTCAGTTCGGGGCGGCTGAGGCAGGGGGCGCAGCACCGGCTGCAGGCCGCTGCCGGCAACTGTCTCCAGCACCGTGTCCACCGTCCACAATTGCAGAAGCAGGCGATAAATATGCGGCGAGACCGAGTCCTCGTTTAGGTTCAAAACACGGGGATGCAAAATAACATTGCGCTGTCCCCACTTGTCGATCAGTATCGAGTACTGCTCCTGATAGTCAAGGCGCGTGACAAAATTGATGAACTGGCTTGGTTCCTCGACAGCTTCGACACCGAACTTGCTTTGAATTGGTTCGGCGAATGTTGCGACTGCTCTTTGCTGCACCTGTTCCAGGCTGTTTCGAAGTCGGCGTTGCCGGTCCTGGTGATCGCGGCGCAGGCGTCCCAGGCGGCTGGGATGGACGGGCCAGTTACGGCTGGAAATCCGGTTTATTTTTTGCTCCATGGCAGACTCCACTTCCAGCGCCTGCAAGCGGCGGGGGCGAAGAACATAGAAGTTTGCCAGGCCGGCCGCGACCAGGAATCCGGCGGTCAGCACGAACAGCAGCTTATAATTTGCGAGCCATTTATTCATTGGATTCTCTTGATTGGCAGCCGCAGAGTGAAGCGGCGGTAAACCATGTTTTGCAGGGACGATAGTTCCAGCCATGGTCTGAAGACATCCTCGCGGCCCACAGTGTCGGGACCGGGCAGCAGGTCGACATCTTTGAGCAGCTCGGTTTGGTTCAGCGCTTCGATCAGGCGTCTGACCTGGGCGAAACGGTCTTCCTCCGGCGAGGCGGTATAGACGGCGGCAACAAAGCTTTGCCAGGGCTGAATTTCGGTTGCCGTCATCAGCTCCGTTTCGGAATCTCCGGCATCGGTGCGGGCGCTGTCCTCCCGGCGGTCTGCGGAAAAAGGGGTCAGCGGCGGTCGGCGGCGGGGTTCGCGTTCGCGTCGATCACGCTCGTTCCCAATCCCTTCCTTGCCGGCGTGAAAAGATTTTTCATCGGCCAAATAGACAATCCATACATCGTTGAACTCTCCGTTGCTGCCATCGCCGATGATTTCAGCTCGGGAGACCCCGAGAGTGGCTATAATTTCGGTCAGTGTGCGCAGTCGGTTGCCCTTTTCCACGTAGGGCAGGAGAAGCCGTTCCAGCAACTGGTTCTCGGCCACCATGGTCTCCAGTTCGGGAATCATTTGTTCGCTCTGCTCGACCAGTTGCAGGTTTCGGTTCAGATTTGCCTGGCGATTTTCGAGTCTTCGATAATCGCGAATGCCCGCGACTGTGGTTATTGCCGCCAGCAGAAGAACGGCGGCGGCCAGCAGGGGAAACCGACGGCGGCGATGGGCCCGGCTGCGAATCTGGGGTGGTGCCAGCGAGATGTTGAAAGCGGAAAGCCCAACTCCTTGCAGAGCCAGTCCGTAGGCGATGACCAAGGTGGGGTCGGGTTGTCCTTCGCGATTGGGAATGCTCAGGATTTCGGACGAACATTCGAATTTTTGAGCCAGCAAGGGAGCCAGTCCCTTGATCAGAGCGCCGCCGCCGCACAAGCATATTTTCTCCAGCCCGAGCTGAACAGTGTCTGGCTGCTCCTCCGACTGCCATTGGCTGACTACCGAGCGCAGTTCAGATTCAAAGATAGCGGCCGCCCGCATGCCGGGCGAGGCAGGGGCGGCGGGATTGATGGTCAGGCGGGATTTTTCCTTCTCCGCCTCCTCCGCTGAGATTCCGAGTTCGCGGGCCAGAATCTGGACAAAACGGTCGGTGCCGCAGTTGAGCGAGGAAGAGTATAGCAGGTTACCTCCGCCGACGATGGCCACGGTCGAATTTTCCACGCCAATGTCCAGCAGCAGATGGGCTGCCTGGCCGCGGTTGCTTTCCGGGCGCAGATCCAGGTAGGCGGCGGCCAGCGCCGTGCCTGCGATGCTGAGGTCGGCCAGGCGCAGCCCGTTTGCAAGCAGTGGCGCGGCCCGGTCGTTGACCACTGACTCCCGACAAATGCCGATCAGCATTGGCAGTTCGCGTCCGAAGGCAGCCGGCATGGCATGGTAGTCGTAAATGAAGTTTTCTTCGGAAAGCCCGGCAAGCTGTTGGGTTTCAAAGGCTACCAGGTCTTCCAGGCTGCGCTGGCTGGCGGTCGAGAAATCACTGATCTGAGTGGTGGCCAGGTACTGAGGAATGCCAACCGTAATTTCCTGGCTTTGCCAGCCGTTGCGCTCCAGCCAAGGCCGCAGCTCCCGGCTCAGTTCCTCTTCGTCAATAATCCCCTCGCTGCGGCAGTCGAGAACGCGGGCACCCTCGAGCGTGGCCGATTGTCCGTTGCCGCCAAGCAGCACGGCCTTGACCGCCGCCTGACCAAGGTCCAGGCCTAGCGCTTTCCGATTTCGCAGCAGATTCATCTTTCACGTACTTCCACGAATTCGCCGCTGGAGCTGACCACCCTGGCGGTGACAAAGATTAGCAGGTGCCGGGGTTCGCGGCTGATGCGGGTGCGGCGGAACAGGCTGCCGACCAGGGGCAGGTCTCCGAGCAAAGGCACCTTGTGCAGCTCCTCCTGCACCCGGTTTTCCAGGATGCCCCCGAGCACTACGGTTTCGCCGCTTTGTACCGCCACCGAGGTGTTGACCGAGCTTTCGCTGACTTCGGGCAGAAAGTATCCGGCCGAGGCGGTAACCTGATCGTTGTTCCCGGTTGTCCCGGTGGGGTCTTCGGGGTCCCTCCGACGGATGCTCTCGAAGCGGCCGGCACCGTAGAAGTTCAACTGGTCAACGTTCCTGATACTCGGCGCCAGCGACATCAGCACGGTTTGTCCATCGTGCCCGACGCTGACTTTGACCCGCAGTGTGATGCCTTGTTCGATTTCGGTCGGACGTCCGACTGGCTGAATGGCGTGGCGGCTGACATCTTCGGCTTCGGTGCCGTTGCTGATAATGGTGCCGGTAACCACCTCCCACTCCTCCCAGTAGTAGAAATTGCTGCCGCGGCGGATTTGAGCAGTCTGATTGTTAAGCAGGGTCAGCCGGGGGGCGCTGAGGGTTTCGGCATCGGTCAGTTTGTACAGTGCCCGCAGAGTGGCCTGGTATTCGTAATTGCCTAGAATGCCGCTAATACTGAGTGCGGGGCTGTCGGCACCTTCGGGGAAGCCGGGGAAAATCGAGCTGAAAGCCAAGTTTGTGATGGTGGTAGTCACGGAGTCAATGGAGGAAGGCACGGAAGCTCGCATGGCCACTTCCTGAATGTCGATTCCCAGTTGATTCAGGTCCTTTTGCGAAACGGTCAGGAAACGAGCTTCAATTAAAACCTGACGCGGGACGGCATCGAATTCGGCGATGATGTCCTCGGCCAGGCGGAGGTTTTCCGGGCTGTTGCGAACCAGCAGCAAATGCCGGTTGGGAAAAAAGCGCAGCAGACTGCCCTCCGGGCTGTCCTCCAGCAGCAGCTCCTCCAGAACCTCCACCAATTCCAGGTCGTTGCCGCCGCCGCCGCCGGTCGGTGCGAACGTCTGGTCGGCCCGTCCGCTGTCCTGGCTTTCCGGAATGAAACCCTTGCGCAGGTTGAAAATGCGGGTGTCGAGCCTGGGCTTGATGCCGGGTCTGACGCTTTCGGTGACCCAGATGACATTGCGCCCGATCTGGAAGTCGATATTCATGTTGCGCGCCAGGTATTGCAGAAGTTCCTTCAGTGGCACCTGGTTGAAGTTGACGGTCACGCGCTGTTCGACGGTCAGAGCCTGGTCGGCGATAATGTTCAGTCCCTCGATTTCACTGAGCGTCATGATCAGTTCTTCCAGGCCGGCCTCGCGCAGATGCAGGGAAACTTCCCGTTCAATGATCTCCTCCATTGGCCCGGGCGGAAGTCTGAGCGGAGTTTCATCGGCCGTAATGCGGACAGTCCGACCGTAAGTGTCCGGCAGGTGCATGCCCTCTTCAACCTCCCGCATGATTTGACGGCGGGAGTCATCCCTTGTCCGTCGCTGCTGGAAACTGTCGACACGGCCGTCCTCGAGCCGGTCAATCATTTCGCGCAGCTCGGTCAGAGAGTATCTTGGCGCGGGCAGGTGGCGGGGACCCTGTTTTTCGTCTTCCGCAGCCAGCTCGGTTTCGGGATCGGCTTCGCCAAAGGAGTCAATCCCTTCGAACTCAGGACTGACGGTGCGGCAGGCGGCGAGGAAAAAGAAAAGGGGCACCAGCCATAAAACAACCGCTGGCTTGAGATTGTGCTTGAACATTGTTTGTTCTCCTTGTGGCTCTTCGATTAGGGAATTACGAAATAGGCGAATCGAGCCAATTGTAGGTTGGGAGTCTGTCCCGACCAGGCTCGATTCGCATGGGCGAGTTCGCATGAATTATTCAGGCTAGTCCAGCGTTCCATCTTCCCATTCCGGCAGACTGCGAAAGACATTGCCGGCATAGGCGACATTCAGAAAAGGGATGCTGCCATCGTCAAACTGGGCGCCGGCCGTGTTCCATACCCGGCCTATGTCTCTGATATGCCAACTGCACCTGATGACCGGGAATGCAACTTCATTGTAGCCAAGTCCCAACTGCCACTCTTTCATCTCACCCCAGGTTTGGATAGGGGGGTCATGGTCGACAAAGCTATGGAGTCCACCGTCGGGCCCCGGCATTCCGGTCCAACTTCCGGCTTCGGAGTCGTCGGCCAGGCGGGAGTTGGTCATTTCATAGAAGTAACTGATTTGAGTAACCTGGGTGTTCGGATTGAAATCGCGCCCGCTGTTGCCGGGACGGTCGTAGGCGCTGGAGAATCTGCCGTCTGCCCGGGCCTGCCACTCACTTGGCTCTACTCCACTGTTCAGGTCGGAGGGGCAGCGCAGGAGGTCCTGATTGCCGAAATACTCAGGGTACAGACGGGAAAGCCAGGGTACCTCACGGTCGTTGTGGTCGTCCTTGTACATGATCCAGGCGGTCGACTGCTGGCGCAGAT
>SLNM01000347.1 GCA_007133055.1 Lentisphaeria bacterium | reverse complement strand
GTCCGGCAAGGCTTCTGACAGAGCGATTATCCGCACTGCGTAGTCGATCAGACAGTCTTGGAGGTCATAGTGTCTTGCCTCGGTCATTGTCCCTTGTTCGGTTGGATATTCCCTGTTGGATATTGGATATTCGTTCCTGAAAATAGACTGGTTGGGCATTCTTCTTTCTGAGTGTCGTTCAACTTGCGACCCCCTTGTGCTCAAAATAGCGAGGTCTGTTTCCAGTGGGGCCATCATTCGTTCGGCCCAAAGATTTTTGCCATCCAAGACGCGCCGTGTTCAATCCCGCATGGAGCCGGGCGTCGGCAGGTTTTGGTCTTGCCGGCCGCGACGGCGGCGTTGGCGGTTGATCATTCTGCGCTCGGTTCCGGCCCGAACCTGGCAGGACAGCCGCCGTATCTCGTCCTTTGCCAGGTTCCTCCGCGCTCCGTAGACGACCAGAAAGCGCATTCGCTCGGCATCGCTTACGGTGTTGCGGAACATATTTATTTGAATCAGGTTTTTGATCACCAAACGGGACGGCGGTTCCTTCGGGTACTGTCGGGTTCGTTCGTTGTCGATCAACCAGATTTCCATTTTTTCCCCCGCTTCCCGAACCAGGACATTGCTTAGACCCAGGTCTCCGTGGAGAATGCCCCGGTTATGCAGTCTTGCGACGAGCCGGGCGAATTCGCGAATCATTCTTCGTCTTAGTCGCAGTCCCGACGGGGTGTCCGGTGCGGCTTCGCACTCGATTTTCCGCCCCATGGCAAGCGAATTTTCGACCGCCTCCGTGGCCAGACCGTTTTTGGTCCTGAACGGACCGAAGCCTTTTTCCAGCAAAACCCACGGTTCCGGCGCGTTGAACCCCTGGCGACGCAGCATTAGCGATGCGGCCATGGCTTTGCGGGAGCGAGTTCTGCGCCAGAGATACTTGCAGGTATCGATGAAGGAGCGGGGCAGTTCGTATTTCACATAAACCTTGCGATGACGTCCTTGATATTCCAGGCCGGCAAGGAAAACAACCGTCCACGGCGCCGATTTTACCCTTCGCCACGGGCGGTTTTCAGTGCCCGCCAGGCCGTAGGAGGAGGTCAGTGCCACGGCCTGTGCGGGGTCAATCTCGGGGTGGATCAGCAGGCGCCACCGACGGTGTCGGACGGCTCGGAACCCGCTGAAGTCATCGGCAGTCGCGGCACTGACCCGGGATTCCCGGCTGTGAGGTGTTTTATGCATGGGCGGTCCGGTATGACGTTGAAACAATGGTCAGAACAACTTTTTGATGACTGACAACGCCCCTTGCTTCCAAGGTACGCGATGGTTGGTGCCGCTGGCGGATTGAAACTGCTCGAGGTTGTCAACATACCACTGATAGTTTCGCAGCAGCGCATCCTGGTTGCTGAAGCGCGGCGAGAACCCCAGTTTTTCCCGGGCCTTGTCAATGGCCACAAAGGAGTCCTTGCTGGCGGTTTCATAGACCCATTTGTAGAGCGGTGACAGGCGTAGCATCTCGAGAATACGCAGGGTGGTTATGACCGGCCAGGCGGGAAAGCCAATGATGCGTTTGCCGAAACCGGCCTGGTCCAGTACTGCCTGGTAGTCCTCCTTCATGGTGGCAAATTCTCCGGCGCCGATGTTGAAGGTGTCATTGGCTGTGGCGGCCGGCTTGGTCATGGCAAGCCAGATGGCCTCGCAAAGGTCTTCCACATCCAATAGTTGATAGCGGTTGCCGCCATTGCCGATCATCGGGAAGTTCCTGCCGTCCCTGGCCCAGTCATAGAGCAGGGCGAACACTCCGAGTCGCTCGGGGCCGATGAACGACTTTGGACGCAGTATTGGCACACACATGCCTTTTTCTCTGAACTCAAGACAGACCTGTTCCGCAGCGATTTTGGCTTTGCCGTAGGGGCCAACGCCGTCCAGCCGATCATCCTCTTTCAGGGGGTGGTGGTCGGGGATGCCGTACACCGCGGTCGAGGAAATATGAACGAAGCGCGAAACCGTGTGCCGGGCGGCGGCCTCCAGTAAGTTGCGAGTGCCGTCGATGTCGGTCGAGAAAATATCCTGTTTCTTATACAAGGGCAGGGCGGCCGCCCCATGGACGACCATGTCGATGCCGGTCATGGCCTGCTCGACCGTGTCCGGGTCGCGAATGTCCCCGGCAATTTCTCTGATTTTTTCCTTCTCCGGGTAATCGAACGGCAGAATATCCAGGGAAACGATGTCGGCAACTCCCTTGTCGAGCAGGTGCCGCACCAGATTGACTCCCAAAAAACCAGCGCCGCCTGTGATTAGTACTTTCATGTCATTCTCTTTCTGTGTTTGGTTGTTCAACACTTAATTTTTTCAACGGTTCGTATCTTGCCGGCTTCTCGCGAGCCTCGCCGAAGCCGATCTTGCGGCGTTCCTTTCTCGATTCCGGTTTCATGAGTTGGCGGATGGCGTCGAAGACGATCTTGAACTGCTGGTCGTACTTCGCCTCCAGTTCGTCCAGCCGCCGCGACAGCTCGGTGTTCGAGGCCAGCAGTTCCCGCAGCTTTACGAAGGCGCGCATGATGGCGATGTTGACCTCGATGGCGCGGTCGCTGTTGAGCACGCTCGACAGCATAGCCACGCCCTGCTCGGTGAAGGCGGCTATGCGTCTGGCATGCTTAATCCGCGAACATGTCACAAATTGTGATATGTTCCGGATTTCCTCACGGGTCAGTTCGAACATGAAATCATCGGGGAACCGCCGAGCGTTGCGCTTGACTGCCTGATTGAGCACTCGCGTCTCGACGTCGTACAGCTTCGCCAGGTCGCGGTCGAGCAAGACTTTCTGGCCGCGGATCAGCAAAATGGCGCGTTCGATGCGCTCAATTGGAACAACAGATGTTTGATGATTGCCGACAGACGATGTCACTTTTCATTGCTCCTTACTTGTTTGTCGTGGTTGAATCCGCCTTGTGTCTTCAGCGGTTCGTACCTTGCCGGCTTCTCGCGAGCCTCGCCGAAGCCGATTTTTCGGCCGGGCGGCGGGGGTGGCGCGGGCGGCGGAGCCATCAGTTGGCGGATGGCGTCGAAGACGATCTTGAACTGCTGATCGTACTTTGCCTCCAGCTCGTCCAGCCGCCGCGACAGCTCGGTGTTCGAGGCCAGCAGTTCCCGCAGCTTTACGAAGGCGCGCATGATGGCGATGTTGACCCTGGCCGCCCGCGGACTCCGCAACACACTCGACAGCATGGCCACGCCCTGCTCGGTAAAGGCGTAAGGTGCTGTTCGCCGCCCGCCCCAGCGACTTGCTATGCCAAAATGGCATTTCAAGTTCTCAAACTCATCCGAGGTCAGTTGAAACATGAAGTCGTTCGGGAACCTGTCCGCATTCCTGGAAACAGCCCGGTTCAATGCTCCAGTCTCGACCCCGTACAATTCCGCCAGATCGCGGTCGAGCAAGACTTTCTGTCCCCGGATCATCAAAATGGCGCGTTCGATGCGCTCAATTGGAACAATAGATGTTTGATGATTGCCGACAGACGATGTCACTTTTCATTGTTCCTTCCTTGTTTGTCGTGGTTGCTGGCCGGGGCGGGGAAGACCAGTTTCCGGTCCAGAAAATACTTGCAGGAATAGCCTATCAGCAGTCCCAGCAGCCCGCCCCAGTATTTGGCGGAGGCGGCGGCGAATGTGAAGTAAAAGAATAGCTCGACTCCCCAGAAAATGGCGGTGGTGACCACTCCCATGGCGGTGTAGAGAACAAAGGTGTGAAGATCGCCGCCCAAACTCATGACCCGGTGAAAGAAGATATAGTGCTTGTCCAGCTCGTATTTGACAACCAGTCCGACTGCGGTGCCCGCAGCCAGAGCGAGATAGATGTCGGGTATGGGGGGGGCGATCCCGGCGGCCCGCCATTGCCCGGCCACTTGGTAAACAATAAACTGACTTCCCAGGTTGAAGGCAATGGATATCACCGCGAAAATGGCATATTTGACGATCAGCAAAGTTCGCCTTTTCGAGTGAAGCGTCCGGGTCAGCCGCCCTCTTGCCGGCGGCTGGCCGGTTTCCGGCTCCCGCAGCACCGTCCTTTCAGCCGCGGCAGGCGGGCGGGGGCGGGGAGTTTCTGCGCCACCGAAGACTTCGCTGTAAATATTGTAGGGGTCGGCACCGCCGAAGGAGCCATCCTGAGCTCCGGCACAGTCGGCGCCGCAGGTATAGGCCTCATGACCGTACTCGTCGTACCGCTTTCGTTTTTTCGGGTCGCTGAGCACTTCATAGGCGAAGGCAATATCCTTAAACTTTTCCTCCGTCTGTTTGTCACAGGGGTTGCGGTCGGGATGATACTTCAAAGCCAGCTTGCGGTAGACTTTTTTTACATCCTCCGACGAAGTCGAACGATCCAACCCCAGAACTGAATAAAAATCATTTGCCATCTAACAATTCACCATTCACAATTTGCAATTCACAAAAAACGCATGGCCGAATTCGCATGAATAAATTTGGCCAGCCTGCTTTAATTGTGAACAAGGTTAGCCCTGGTACGCCCAGGCCACCTGGGCGGCCCATACTCCAACCGCAAGTATAATATAAATATCCCCGGTCACCACCTCGGCCACGTCGCCGCCAAGTTTCTCGTGCGCGACCAGTTGGAAATAGCGAAAGACCCCGAAGACCACCGCCGGAATGGAGTATACCAAACGGCCAGAGTTAAATTGTTCGGCCACTGCCGGGTCAATGGTGTAGAAAGTGTACACGACAATGGTCAGAACCGCGCTCATGGCCATGAACAGCAGCAGCATTTCAGGCGAGTACGAACCCAGCACGCCGCGGTGTTCGACGCTTCTCTCCAGGGTAAGTTCATGGTGCCGCTTGCCGAAACCAAGGAACAGCGACAGAAAGATGGTGACCAGAATGAGCCACTCGGATATGGGCACCTGAATAATCGCCGCGCCCATCGCGATACGCAGAACAAATCCGGCGGCGAGCGTGAACACGTCGATCAGAACCAAGTGCTTTAAGTAGAGAGAATAAGCCAGGTTCATTAGTAGATATGCGACAATTATCAGCGAGCAGGCCGGGGTGAAAAAAACGGGTGGCACGATGGCGGCAACAGCCAGAACTGAAGCTGCGATAACGCCGGTGCCAACCGACACCCGACCGGCGGCGATTGGTCTGTGTCGCTTTTGAGGATGCAGTCGGTCGCGACCCCGGTCAATGATGTCGTTGGCGACATATACCGCGGAGGCGGCCAGGCAGAAGGAGGCGAAGGCGACCAGCGAAAGAAGCAGTTTCTCCACCACCAGGAATTGGAAGGAGAACATCAGAGGAATCAGGACAAAGCCGTTTTTGATCCAATGCTTTGGCCTCAGCAATCTGATTATATCCCGAGTCATGATTGTTCTCCTTGCCCTTTTTGGCATAGGGAATTGCGAAATGTGCTCTCCGTAGGGCGAGACCGTTGCGAAGCAACAGAGGCTGTCCGTAGGATAGCAGCGAAGCGGCAATCCGTCTCGCCCATGCGAATCGAGCCTGGTCGGGACAGATTCCCAACCTACGATTGGCTC
>SLNM01000203.1 GCA_007133055.1 Lentisphaeria bacterium | reverse complement strand
GGCCAATTTCATCGAACAGAATAAGCAGATCGCCGTCAAACAGTTCCGCCAGCCAATGCTCGAGACTGCCGGGCATAGCGTCGGGGACGGTCATGATATCTGGTTCGGCTCCCCATGCGCGACCGGCCATGACCTCGCCATGATAAGTGCCGAAGCCGACGGCGTAAACTTGGTCCTGCCCCCATTTTTCACGGGCGAGCTGGCCAATGTTTTTTTGTCCGCCCATGCTCATAGTAGTAGCTCGGGCGTCGCCGATATGGGTGTTGTGCGCCCAGATGACACCGCGCGATTCCGAACCGTAACGCTGCCGCAGGCGGTCCGCCGTATTTTTCATGTGCTCGACTCGCTCGTTCCAACTGTGCGGTCCGCGGCGGAGCATGGCCCGGAAGTGTTTTTCGCCATACTTGACCACCCAGGCGTTCTGCCTGGCCATGAAACGGCGTTCCCGGGCCTTTTCCGAATCCGGTTCGGGCAGTTGACGAATTAGCTCCAGTGCCGCCGCCGTTTGCTGCCGGGCCGATGGTTCGCCGCGGGCCAGCGAGCGCGCGTAGCTGTGACCGTCCCCATGAAAACGACGCAAGCGACTGTACAGCTCCTCGAATTGCGGGAGTTGTCGGGGATGGTTTCGGCGAATGTATTCGAGCACCGCGTCCAGCGAGTCCCACATGCCATAGACATCGAGCCCGTAGAACCCCACCCTTTCCTGGCGTGGCCTTTGCCGATTCCACTGGTGCAACCACTCGGCCAGTTCGACCATTTCCTGGTTGGCCCACATCCACAGCGGCCAGCGGTCAAACTGCAGCAATGCCGCACGGGCGCTGTCCGGGGCGCCATCCTCTCCGAGAATGTAGGAATTGAGGATTTGACAGAGAACCCAGTCCCCTTCGACAGCGATGAAGTTGAAGCCATGCTGTTCGATCAGCTTCCTGGTAATGGCGGTGCGAAGGGTATAGAATTCATGCGTGCCATGCGAGGCTTCCCCGAGCAGCACCAGCCGTTTTTCGCCTGCCTGCTCGATCAGGGGGGATAGGTCTTCGGTGCCGGCGAGGGGTCGAACGTGGTTCCGCCATGCGGCATCCGTCTCGCCTGCGTTTGCCCGCCACGGCGCGAGCATGGTCAGGGTCATGGCCGCCACCAGCCACAGAGGAATCGATAGTCTAGGGTTTGTCCTGCTCATACTCATTGCAAGACTGGCACTTCAACCCAGCCGCGCTGCTTGTGAGATTGATAGGCCAGTTCGGCCAACTGAACTCCCTTGGCTCCTTCCAGCAGTGTCCAGCGGAAGGGGGTGTCGTCGACCAAGTGCCGGAGGAAAAGCTCCCACTGTGCCTTGAATGCGTTCTCCTCCGGCTCGGTGTCCGGCACTTCCAGCCATTGCTGGTAGAAATCGAGCGGTTGTTCGATGTCCGGGTTCCAGACGGCTCTGGGAGTAGCGCCGGCCGGCTGCATCCAGACCTTGCGCAGCCCGGCGACAGCGGAACCGCCGTCGCCATCCACCAGAACTGTCAGCAGATCGTCTCTTCGCACACGAGTGGCCCATGACGAATTAAACTGGGCGATGATTTGATTTTCCAGCTCGAAAGTTGCATAGGCCGCGTCGTCGGCGGTGCATTGGTAGGGGTTTCCGGATTCATCCCACCTTTGAGCAACATGAGTGCGGGTGCTGCAGCACAGCGCCTTGACTTCACCGAACAGGTTGTCCAGCAGGTAGCGCCAGTGGGGCAGCATGTCCAAGGCCATCCCCCCCCCGTCCTCGGCCCGGTAGTTCCAGGAGGGGCGCTGGGGCGGAGCACCGTCGCCTTCGAAAACCCAGTACCCGAACTCGCCGCGAACCGAGTGAATGCGACCGAGGCAACCGCTGTCAATCAAGCGTTTGAGCTTGCGAAAACCGGGCAGCCACAGTTTGTCCTGCACCACGCCGGTCTTGACCCCGGCCGTCTCCGCCGCCCGTTGCATTTGCATGGCCTGTTCGCAGGTCAGTGCAATCGGTTTTTCGCAGTAAACATGCTTGCCCGCCTTAATCGCCCGCATGACATCAGCGCAGCGACGGTCGGTGGTCTGGGCATCGAAGTAAACAGGGTAATCGGGGTCGGCCAGCAGTGGCTCAAGGTTGACGCTGGTTTTTTCCAGGCCCGACAACCGGCGCAGTTTTTCCAGCTTCACCGGGTTGCGTCCGACCAGGATCGGGTCCGGCATAATAAATTCCCGTTCGCCGATTTTCACCCCCCCCTGCTGAATGATGGGAACGAGCGAGCGCATGAGGTGCTGGTTGGTCCCCATGCGCCCGGTTACACCGTTCATGATAATACCGATGCGGTGTGTCTTGGTTTCACTCATTTATAGACGGTTTATCCCTTGCTTCCCCTAGCCTGATTAATTCATGCGAATTCGGCCATGCGCCATTATATATTTATAATCAACCGGATACAGGAATTGTCCTGAAAAATCTGATTTGTCACGAATTGCATGGCCGAATTTCGCACCCGAAGGGCGGGCGTTTATCACCCGGCGTTCAGCAGTTGGTCGGCGACATCGACGGCGGTGGCGGCGTCCGCGGCGTAGCCATGGGCGCCAATTTCATCGGCGAAGCTTTGGGTTACCGGGGCGCCGCCGACCAGGATTTTTACTTGGTCCGCCAAACCGGCTTCCTTGAAGCCGTCGACCGCCGCTTTCATCGCCCCCATGGTAGTGGTCAGCAGAGCGCTCATGCCCACCAACTGGGCCTGATGCTCCTTGGCGCCGGCAATGAATTTCTCCGTTTCCACGTTGACTCCCAGGTCCACCACTTCGTAGCCGGCGCCTTCGAGCATCATACATACCAAATTCTTACCGATGTCATGCAGGTCGCCTTTGACGGTGCCGACACAAATAGTGGCTTTGGCCTTGACCCCGGCATCCGAGAGAGCCGGTTTCAAAACCTCCATGCCGGCGTTCATGGCGCGGGCCGCGATCAGCACTTCCGGCACGTATACTTCGTTGCGCTTGAACTTGCCCCCGATAACCGACATACCGGCTATCATACCCTCCTGCAATATCTGTTCCGGCCCCATGCCCTGATCCAATGCCTGCTGGACCAGCTCCTTCAACTGCGGGGCACGCCCTTTCATCAGAGTTTCCGCGATCTGTTCGAGAATTGCTTCGGCCATGGCTTCTCTCCCTTGTTTTTTTGTCTTTCAGAAAAAATTGCGATATTCGAAACGGGCAGTTTGACAGACTGTACTATGTAGCGGAACTAATTGCTTGCAAGTGCTGCGGCAATGCGTCACTGATAAATGTTCTGGTATTCAGGCTCAAACTCCAGCGCATTCAGCATTGTGAGGTGTGAAATCAAGTAGGCCAGAGTGCTCTCGGCTCCTTGGTTGCGGTTGACTCCGGCGGGTTCCAGACCATCGCAGCAGCCGTGCGTTTCATGATCATACAAACGCATTCGCAATTCATTTTCTCCCAGGAACCAGAGATAGGACAAGTACATTTTTTCAATGTATCCCACCTCCCTGGTCACCTTGTACGCCTGGAAAAACAATCTTACGCTGGCCATGGCGTCAATCGCCTGCTGATCGAAGACCGCCCGCTCGCCCCCGCGCTCGTACCATCCGTTGCTGCCGATCAGAGACAGGTAACCTTTGTCGAGGGTGGCTTTCTCCAGAAAAGCCGTGGTGGCAACCGCCGTCCGCATAATCTGGTCATCCTCGATTATTTCGGCTGCATGAAAGAGGCTGAGCGGCAGAATGGCGTTGTCGTAAGTCAGCTTCTCCTCGAACCACTGCCAATCGTCGGCACCGCACTGTTTATGGGCCTCGACCAAACGCATGGCCATTTCGCGCATCTGGCCAATCATCGGTTCATCGCCGCTGTAGCGTTTCAAATAGTAGCTCAGGCCAATAATACTGTTGGCGACGCCCCTGAGATCGGTCAGCCGTGCAAGGTAGGGAAAGGATCTGCCCAGAAGCTCCCTGCCAAACTCCAGATAGGAATCGTTGGGAGCCCGACATATCAGGTAGCCGAGCGCCCACAGCGCCCGCCCGAACGAATCCTGGGTGCCCTCCTCGTCCAAAAACTGTCGGCTGAAGCTGAGAAAGTTGCGAAAAGACCCCTGCTCGTTCTGCATATAGTGAATATAGCTCAGGTACACTGGTATGGCTTTAAAAGCGTGCGGGTCTTTGAACCGGCGGTAGGCCATCAGAGCCATCAGCAAAGCCCGGGCGTTGTCGTCCAGGCAATACCCCTCCTTGAGATTGGGAATTCCGTAGGTGGCGTGCTGGACGATGCCGGTATCGTCGGTCAGTCGCATTACATGCTCAAGATTGAACTTGGGCAGTACCGATGGGTCAATGATCTGCCTGCGCTCGTCCTCGACCGGCGCCGGCGCCGCTTCAAACGATGCCGCCATCTCCAGGTATTGCCGGCCAATCAGAGGCCAGCGGATTTTTCTGCCATAGGCAAAAGCCCTGGAACGCAGCTCATGCAACTTGTCCGGATGGTCCAGTATGTCATTGAGCATGGCCGCCAACTGCTGCGACCCTTTGAAATCAAACAGGCATCCCCGCCCCTCGGCCAGCAGCTCCTGGGCATGCCAGTAGGGGGTGGACAAAACCGCCGCCCCCGCCCCGACCGCGTACGAGAGCGTACCGCTGGTTATCTGCTCTTCGTTCAGATAGGGTGTGACATAGATGTCGCAGGCGGTCAGGTACTCGAACAGCACCTGCTCCGACACGAAATCCTGAAGAAAACTTACGTTGTTCCGGAGATTGTACTTGGCGACCAGCAGGTTCAAGTAGTCCCGGTACTCTTCGCCGGAATGGGCG
Organism: Lentisphaeria bacterium; assembly: GCA_007133055.1. Lineage (GTDB taxonomy): Bacteria > Verrucomicrobiota > Lentisphaeria > Oligosphaerales > PUNB01 > SLNM01. The sequence continues at coordinate 722 of SLNM01000203.1, read as the reverse complement.
ACTACGGCGGGATGGGTCTTGCCCAGGACAATATAGAGCAAATCAGGATGTTTCCCGACCACCTCGGGCAGGGCGTGCAGGACCGTCTCGATCCCTTTGTTGCGGCTAAGCAGGCCAAAGGTCAGCATCACTTTGCGATGGCCAAAATTGAACTTTTGCTTGGCCGCCTCATGCGAAAGCTCGGGGAAGTCTGGAACACCGTGCTCGATCAGGGCAATTTTGTCGGCGGGAATATCGTAGATCTCACCTAGATAACGCACGGCTCGATGACTCATCACCACGATTTTCTGTGCAACCTTGCCAATTTCCCGGACAATATTTTTCTGGACAAAGGTCGGCTTCCGCAAAACCGTGTGAAAAACGACCGCCACCGGTACTTTCAGCCGATGCAGCATGGGCAGCGCGTAAAGACCATCCTGGCCGCCGAAAATGCCAAACTCATGGTTGACTATGCATACCCGGCAGTCACTTAGGTTGATGAATCTGGCCGCATTGACATAATCCCGCTGGTGCTCCTGCCGAATGGTGAACTTGACCTCCTCGGGATAGCTGTACCGGTTTTCCGCACCCGGATCGTTCAGGGCGATGACATTGGTGTGGTTGAGCAGTTGTCGATCCGGGGTGTTGGCCACAATCGACTGAATCAGATTGTGGCTGAACGTGGCGATCCCGCACTGGCGCGGCGGGTATGTTCCGACATAGGCAATTTTCATGGGTAAACT
>SLNM01000211.1 GCA_007133055.1 Lentisphaeria bacterium | reverse complement strand
TGGGTATTACGCTGGACGGGCGCAAGGTGATGCGTTTGTTTAGGTGCCGTGCGCACGCAAACAACTGGTTGTAAGTAGTTAACGAATGAATATCATCTGATTTTAGGCTTTAAAATTAGTTTTTAATAGGCAAAAACGATTCTAACAAAATCAACTTGTATTCCGGCGACCATTTTGTATATTCGCATTTCAACGACTTAAAAATAGTCAATCCATCCTGGTTGAATCATGTCAGAAGCCAGCACGGAGAAAAATCAAGCATTATGGGAAGGCGCAAGCGAAATCAGCCGAGACCGGCGTGCTATCACCTGACTCACCGTTGCCACGGCCGGGACTTTCTGCTGAAGTTCCGCAAAGACAGGCACAACTACCTTCTGCGTCTGCATGAAATGGCGCGGCGCTATCCAGTGGATGTGCTTACCTACATGATTACCTGCAATCATATCCATCTTTTGCTTTGGTTGGCATAGGTGCCGTTCGCGTATAATATAACTAACAAAGTCTGCACTTTAATCCTTGCAACTCATTGCTTTTCAATAAACTACATGGGAACGGCACCCATTGTGCCAGTTTATCCGTGGTTCAAAAATGCATCCCTTTTTGTGCCTTTTTGTGTTTTTCGTGGCTATAATTGCAGCCCCTTCGCGTCCTTCGCCTGCCTGATTCCACTATTGTACAACGGGCAGGCTGCGCCGACCGCCTTGTCCGTCGGCTCATGCGAGCATTTATTTATATGTAATATCAATATTTGACAGGCAATATTTCGAGCCGTCATGCCAAATACGCATGAAACGGGTCTTTGTTTCTGGTTGGCACGATTCTTGTTCTATGCATTGCGACAACAAAAATTGAAATTAACGACATAAAGAAAGGAATCTCATGAACAACCACACAGACAACTGGCGAAAAGAACTGGAAGAGAAGAAGAAAGAGTTCACATCCTATTTCGAGGGATTGGGGCAAGGCAGCCTGAAAGGATTGCGTGTAGCCTCGCCTGGTTCGGGCGACTCCACAGACTGCCCTATTTCCGAAAGATGGTGGAACAAGTTCATCGGCAAACTGACCCATAAAACCCTTTTCTATCACGATGAGCCATGGCTGTCTCTGGTTGCCATGTGGGGTCTGTTTGGAGACCAATCCCCAGAATGCCTTGCCAGCGGCACCAGCATGATTAACGAAATCCTAAAGCAAGGCGCGGGTGCGCCCAATAACCCGCCGCAGTTTAAAGAAGTCGAAAACTGTTCGCTTGAACTACAATTGCCGGAATGTCTGAGATATCGCCAGTTTGTTAAGGAAAGTTTGCAGAAGACTGCCTGCAAGCATCCCTATTACGAACGCCACCTGGCTCTGCAAGACAAAATTGCTGCGAATAAAAGCAGTGTCGAGGGCAATACCCAAGTCGATATAATAATTTCAGGCAAGGCTGCGAACAACAAGCCTCTCTTTGTCTTCATCGAGGCAAAATTCCTCTCCGATATTTCCTGCCATACCACCTATGTGCCGGTGCGGAACCAGATCATCAGAAACATTGACTCCGCCCTTGAGTATGTAATGGGCAACCATGTTGATGGTGGCATTGACTCTTTCTGCTTTCTGCTGCTAACCCCGGAATTTTTCCGCACTGCCAAATATGGAGGGAGTGCCAAGACCCAGTGGGCGCCGCTGCCCGGCGGGGATGTTTCGCGCCTGTACTGCTATAAAATGAACGAGTACAGAAAACCGGCATCGCTGAAGGCCGCCCTGCCACACTGGCAATGTTGCGAGAGTCCCCAATTGAGCGACGACGACTATGAGAGACTGGCCCGTCGCATTGGCTGGATAACCTTCGAGGACATTGTGCAAACCAGCCCGACGGATAGAGCCGAAGTACCGCTATTCTATGAAAATTTCTTTCGGGAAAGAGGCCTGTGGCCATGCTGAGTTCAGGATGATTCCCGAAGAGGCATTGCTTTTGTAAGCTGAAAATAGGATTCGAGTAGTTCGATATGTAAAACCTTGTTTCTTTGAGGCCATGATGAGTACCGCGACACCAGAGCAATTCTCCGCGAGTTTCGGCGTAGACCCTTTTCTGCGCTGCTGTCAATTGCGCTATTTGAAGAATCACTTGTCCGCTCCGCAGGGAAAAACCACCTCATGCACATTCGCGTTTCTGATCGATCAGTTGCCGGCGAATTGCATCAGACAGGATCTGTTCGAGAAGTTCGGGTACGATAAACACGGGGATAACCTAGACTGCGAACGGCTGTCCGCAAAGCTGCACAGCGATTGGCAGAACCAGGATGGCCACCCGGCGTTCAGGCACACCCTGCTCAATATGCTCCAGCAAGAGGCGGAGAAACAATTCGATGAAGAAAGCCTCTTTGAGCAACGGCTTGACCAGGCCGTCCGCCTCTTCCGCCTGAACCGGGAGGCCAGGGAATGTTTGACCGCCTTCTACCTTGTTTCATCCAACCACGATTTCGCCACTGCCCTGCCGAATCAACGAGGACGCAGCCTGCATCTAAAAACATACCTGCTGGCCCGCATCCTTTGGCCGTATGGCTTGTCGCTGGGCAGGATAACGAAAACGGTCGGACACTTGCACAAACTCGGTCTGGTAGATGCCGACGGCGATCTTGAATGCCATGTCGAAGACTTTCTCTCCGGGATGTCGGAACAGCCGCTTTGCTCGAGTTTTTATCTGCCCAGCCGCGACGAGCCCATCCCCCTGCAATGGTTTGACAACAAGCGTGATGAAATAGAGATGATCAAGCACCTGATCCGCCATAGGATTCCGGGAGAGCCCCTGCATATTCTGTTCTACGGCAGGCCCGGCACGGGCAAGACCGAACTGGCCAGGGCACTGGCCGACCATTGCAAAAAGGATTTGTACACGATAAAAGTCAACGGCGACAAAACAGGCCGGCGCCATGATACATCCTTTGGTTTTCGCTGCGCCGCGATCAATGCCTGCGACACTGCGGTCGACACACAGCATTCGATTGTCCTGATCGATGAAGCCGATGATATGCTCAACGACATCCTGGGCTTCGGCAAAGACTCGCGCAAAGCCGATGTCAACGAACTGATGGACCGGATCAGGACTGTCTGCATCTGGATAACCAACCACTCTTCCTATATTGACGAATCGACCCGCCGCCGTTTTGCCTACTCGCTTGAATTCAGTCAGTTCACTCTGAAGGAACGCCTGCACGCCTGGCGCAATTGCCTGGAGAAAACCGAGCCGAACATCCAGCCAAGCCCCGCCGAACTGCGAAGTCTGGCGCAGAGCTACCGCGTCAATGCCGGCTCCATCGATCTGGCCGTGAAATACGCCGTCAAATTGAGCGGATCAAAGGCGTTGCGGCCGCGGCTCGAAAAAATCCTGCAACAGCATGTCAAGCTCATGGACGGGGAGGTGAAAACACGGAACCCTCGGCCGGACTCCAGATATAGTATCGACGCACTAAATATAAAGGGTGAAATTTCCGCCCGGGACTGCGTTCGACTGCTTGCCCGGTTCAATCGCACGCTCAGTCCGAAGGCGGCCGGGGAAGCGAGGCCGCCCAGAAATATGCACTTGCTCATGTTCGGCCCACCCGGCACCGGCAAAACCGAGTTCGCCAAGTACCTTGCCGGCAAGCTTAACCGCGAACTTGTCATTAAAACCGCAGCCGATATATTGAGCTGCTGGGTGGGCGGCACCGAAAAGAATATTAAGTTCGCCTTCGAAGAGGCGGAACGCGAGCAGGCTATCCTGTTCTTCGACGAAATAGAGGGGTTGCTCGGCAGCCGTTCGCAGGCCGGTAGAAGTTGGGAGATAACCCAGGTCAACGAACTATTGACCGGCCTGGAAAGATTCCACGGAATTTTCCTGGCCGCCACCAATCTTCGGCAGCGCGTCGACCCCGCTTCTATCCGCCGATTCAATCTTAAACTGGAATTCGATTACCTGACCGCCGCCGGCAAGCGTCTGCTTTGGCATCGGTATATTACGCCATTGATCGGGAAACGCCTCTCGGCCAAAGCCGCCCAAGCCCTGGCGAAAATACCGGCGCTGACCCCCGGCGATTTCAAGATTGTCCGTCAGCGACATGAGTTGCTGGCGGGAAAAAAGGCGGATGTTCAGGCCGTCCTTGACGACTTGCGCCGGGAGATCGAGCACAAGCAAGCGGGCAGAGTCGGAGCCATTGGCTTTTCGCACCACGCTGCAGGTGGCTCCATTGTATGATTATTGCATGCTGATGGCGGTTCATTATATCTACGGGCGTCCCCGCCCGTAGGACTGCACCCCGCTCGCCGATACGGCCGGGGACGACCGTGTTACCGGCGGTTCGTGGGAGATCAATTTACCCTGGAGCCGTCCGGCCCCGGACGGAGATTAACGGTGGAGACAAACGAATGAAAGCTGTACAGGCGGACATCACGACGTTCAACAATATCGAGTTTGCTCGACGACAAAGCAAAAAAGAAGCCGATACATTTGTAGATCTAGTCGGCAAAGGGATGTCCGAGCGCTATGGCCAAATACCAGATGCCGTCATGGCTCAGGCGAATCGAGAGATCGAAACTATATTGTCGTCTAATTGCGCCTCACTATTCATTGCGGCCCATGATATTGTTGCGTTCGCGAAGGAGAATAATATCCCGGTTGGTCCGGGCAGAGGATCTGCACCCGCCAGTCTAGTCAATTATGCGCTTGGCATTACAAACATTGACCCACTGCCGTTTGGCTTGGTTTTCGAATTGTTTTTTGCTCCGGAACATGAAGTGTCAATAACACTGGACATTGGTTCTGCCGGCCAAAGCCAGGTTCTGCGACATGCGGCCGAGCAATACGCGCCCATTGCCGAAGGAGAGCGTGCATTCAGCCTGAAATTACTGGCATGGGATATTCTTGACAAATTACAGTTAATGCAAGAAATACTACCCGAGACCAAAGCAATTGACAGGCTTGCAGACCCGAACACATTTGCTTTGCTGAAACAGGGCAATACTGAAGGAATTATGATGCTTGAATGGAATACATCTTTTCTACCTTCCCCCCGGTTTGAATTCAATAATTTTGACGATATTGCTGTCTTTATAGCTTTGGCCACACCTGCAAACAGGGAGGTGTTGGCCGAATATGATAAGAGACGAAATAGTTGGCGGGAAGATAAGGTTGCACTGCATCCCTGCACAGCAAATATCCTAAAGGATACCTACGGACTACTGCTTTTCCTGGAACAAATAGTGAAAATATTGAATGAATGCAGTGGATTTGGCCTGTCGGAAGGAGCCAGTGTATGTCGGTCAATCTTTTCCAACAAGAACGGAAAGATGGAAAAAGAAAGGAAAAACTCGTTTGTCGAGGCTTGTATTAACAATGGCATTCCAAGGAAAGAGAGCCATGCTATCTGGGCAATGATGGTGTCTCGCACTCCATATTACAGACTTAAATCCCATGCTGTCGCCTATGGCATTCTCGCATACCAAATGGCATATTTCAAAGCCCACGCACCCAAATATTTTCACGAAATCACCACAGACAATTGCGAAATGTGCGAATCGAGCCAATTGTAGGTTGGGAATCTGTCCCGACCAGGCTCGA
>SLNM01000352.1 GCA_007133055.1 Lentisphaeria bacterium | reverse complement strand
TCTACCGCAAGTCGCAGTCAACGAAGCGGATATGGTGCCGCTGGCTTTCCCGGACGGGGAAAATTGGCGAAAAATAGTTTTTAACCTGATTGGTGAAAAGCCGTTATTGTACAACCCTTTTGCAATTAGTTAATTACAATACTTTTCGCCAATTTTATCACGGATTCAGGTAGTTGTTAGAACCATGGATTTACACTTATGTCTGACTGGTTACATTTCTCCGGCTATGCCGACAATGCCTCGATCAGCCCCTGCAACGACCTTGCTTCGCCCTTTAATTCAAGATGAAAACGGCCAATGTCCTCAAGAAAATGACTGTCCGAACCGGCAATCACCGGCAGCCCGTTTTCCCGGGCGCCCACATGCAATCGGCGACGACGCCACTGTTTGGCAGTTACTTCCACCGCGTCGAAGCCGGTTTCACCGTCGATAAAACCAAGCTGGCTGGTCAGGCTGAAGCGGGCGCGAAAGACATGGGCGGGAATGATTATCCCGGCCAGCCGATGCACTTCCCTGACCAATCCGGTCAATCCCAAACTGCTACCAATCTGGCGCAGGCGCGTGTCCAGACCAACGATCCGATCGTGCTCGTCGTAAACCACTTGCTCGCCGAAGAAATCGGCATTGTTCTCCAGAGGCGGCAGCGAATCATCGAGCAGCCGTTGAAATGCATGCAGCTTCTCGAGCGCGGGAAAATATGCGAGCACATGAACTTCCTCGCGACTGGTCACCTCCAGTGCCGGAATTGCCCCCATGCCAAAATCATCGGCCAGGCGGCAGAATAATTCCACATGCCCCGAAGCATTATGATCGGTCAGCGCCACCAAGTCGAGACCGGCCGCCCGCGCTCGCTCGAGGATTCGGCGTGGCGACATGGTGTTCTCGCCGCAGGCGGAAAGGGCGCTGTGAATATGTAAATCGCATCGAGTCATGGCAGTAACGCAATCCGTAATTGAAAGACTGGCAAAATTGCGGCAGACGGCTATGGTTCCGCTGCATGATGGAAACTAGCCTGAATAATTCATGAGCCATCTACTGCGAGGTGCCATTGCACACAATCTCAACAACTTTCCGATCTTTGCCGTACGTCCAGTACGCCGCGACCGGCTTACGGCCACAAGCTGTTGATCTCACGCACACTGGCACCTCTCGCTACGTTGTTCATGAATTAATCAGGCTAACGAAGCTCCGACTCAAACCGGCGAGCGAGGCCACGCGTTCTGGCGGCGGAGCTTCGCGTTGCTGGCTCGTCGCATCGCCCACCTTCGGAGGCTCTCTCTGGGAGCCCGCTTTGCGGGTGACCTGCCTGGCCAGCAACCAGCGACCAGAAGCCAGCGACGGACGTCGTCGTACATCGAATATGTGGACACTTTGCATCTGCGACGGACGGCTTGCGGACAGCAATTTTTTCAACTGGCTTGCACACCATCTTTTTTATGCTATATTATGTTAGCATATTAAAATTGGAGGTTAGCTATGTTGACAAAAACTTGGAGTTCCGCGATTCAGGGTTTGGATGCCTACACTGTGGAGGTTGAGGTCAATGCCAGCGGGGTGGGCAATGAGACGGTGATCAGCGTGGTGGGAATGCCGGACACGGCGGTGCGGGAAAGTCGGGAGCGAGTTTGGTCGGCCATGTCCTGCACCGGTTTTTACCCGCCGAACGGGCGAACCACCGTTAATTTGGCTCCCGCCGACATCCGCAAGGAGGGTGCGGCTTTCGATCTGCCGATTGCCCTGGGCATGATTGCAGCCACCAACGGGTTCAATCGCGAAGCACTGGCTGAGTCCATGGTGATTGGCGAGCTGGCGCTTGACGGCACGGTGCGTCCGGTTCGCGGCGCTTTGCCGGTGGCTTTGCACGCTTTGCGCAAGCAAATTCCCAACATCATTCTGCCCGAGGAAAATGCCGCCGAGGCGGCGGTGGCCCAGGGGCTTAATGTCTACGGTATCCGCCACCTGCGTCAGGCCGTGGAGTTTTTGCGCGGGGAAACCACGGTCGAACCTGCCCGGGTGGACCTGGACGAACTATGCAGCAACTCCGCCTGTCAGGCCTTGGATTTTGCCGAGGTCAAAGGTCAGGAGTCAACCCGCCGGGCACTGGAAGTGGCGGCGGCCGGCGGTCATAACGTGATGATGATCGGTCCGCCGGGTTCCGGCAAGACTATGCTGGCCCGGCGACTTCCGTCGATCATGCCTGCTCTGACTCTGGCGGAGGCGTTGGAGGTGACCCGCATCCATTCGATTGCCGGGTTGCTGCCCAGCCATACCGCGCTGATCATGCAGCGCCCCTTCCGCTCCCCGCATCACACGGTCAGTGATGCCGGGCTGCTTGGCGGCCAGTCCAATCCGCGACCCGGCGAAATCAGCATGGCCCACCACGGTGTGCTTTTTTTGGATGAGCTGCCGGAGTTCAAGCGACACGTTCTGGAAGTTCTTCGGCAACCTTTGGAAAGTGGCACGGTGACCATATCCCGGGCCACCGGCGCCTTCACCTTCCCCTCCAGCTTCATGCTGGTGGCGGCGATGAATCCATGTCCGTGCGGGCATCATGGCAGCCAGCAGCGGCAGTGCCGATGCAGCTACGGCCAGATTCAGCGTTATCGCTCGCGTATTTCCGGGCCGTTGCTGGACCGCATCGATATCCATGTCGATGTGTCACCGCTTTACGAGGATCAGCTTCTAGCCAAAAGCCGGGGTGAAAAATCGGCGGTGATACGGGAGCGGGTAAGAAAGGCGCGTATTATCCAGCAACAGCGTTTTCAGGGCAGCAGCGTCCATTGCAACTCGCATATGACACCGACGCAGATGGAGAAGTATTGCCAGCTCGACAAAGAGTCCACCTCTCTGATGCGCTACGCGATCAAGGAGATGAACCTAAGTGCCCGCGCCTACGACCGTATTTTGCGGGTGGCCCGGACTCTGGCCGATCTCGACAATGCGCGAACCTTGCAGCCGATGCATATCACCGAGGCGATTCAGTATCGATGGCTGGACCGGCAGCGGTGGTAGGCAGGCTGATTAATCCATGCGAATTCGGTCGGGCGTTATTTGCCAATTTTCTAACGGATTCAGGTTTTTATTATGTTCGAGATCATCGTTGACGACCGAGAGCGTAGGTCTGGCGTGCATGGCTATTTGGAAGCGGCTTCGTCGGCGCATGTTCGGATAAAGCTTTCCCGGCTGCGAGCGGGCGATTATCTGATCCTGCCCGGAGCCACTTTGGTCGAGCGCAAGACCGTCGATGATTTCTGTCTTTCCCTGGTTGACGGTCGCCTATTTCGCCAGGCCTATCGGTTGGTTGCCGGCGAGGAGGCGCCTTTGATGGTGATTGAAGGGAGATGGGAGAAGCGTTGCATGGCGGTCGGCGGCGCGGCCATCCAGGGCGCCCTGCTGACCCTGGCGCAAATATTTCGGCTTCCCTTGGTGTACACCCGCGATCCGCAGGACACCGCCACCGCCTTGTTGATTCTGGCAAGACAATGGGAAAGCCATGGAAGTCGCGGCGATATTCGTGGACGGCGAAAGTCTCGGCGTTCGAGTGGTGCGAGTTTGCAGGTGCTGCAATCCCTGCCCGGTGTGGGACGGAGCCTGGCGGTCAGTTTACATGCGCATTTCGGATCAGCCCGGGGCGTATTCAACGCGGCGGTTCAGGATTTGCAGGGTGTTCCCGGGGTCGGCTCCAAGCGTGCCGCCCGCATTTTTGAGGTGAGCACCGCGCCGCCTGCGCAGCCCAAATACTAGCCCGAATTTCTGCGAAATTCGGGCTGAGTGCATTCGCCTTAATCAACCTCTGGCGGTGGCGGTTTTTTTTCTTCGTCTTCCGAGGATGGCGTGGCCTGCGGTCGCCAGACGGCAGGCGGCGGGAACTTGCGAGGGTGCCAGCGGCATTGCATCCGGGCTGTTCTCCGCATTGGCTTCGTCACGAACCGAATAAATATTTGCAATCGTTTCTTCGGTCAGTTGGTCGGCCAGAGACGAGTCGCTAAAGTCGAGGGTGTAGGCGAACCAGCCTGCGGCCATGGTATCGTATTCGGTTGTATCGTCAGCCGAACATTCCCGGGGCAGGGCGGATGGGGATTCCCGGTCCGGCATGGATGGATGGCCTTTGAAGAAGCGGCGGATCGCACCCTGGCGGGTAAACTCGCGATAGTGGTTTTGAAACTGCCCGGCGATGGTCATCAGCTGTCCGGAGGTTGCAGTCTTGCGGAAGACTGACAGAGCCGAGCCTTGGATATCGATCAGCGATGGCAAGGCTGTACGCTGGCGGAACATGCCTATCTTTTTGTTCCAGAAATAAATGCGAATACTTTTTTCGATAAGTTGGCCGGTGTGCTGCCAGTGGTCGGCCTGGCCGTCCCGGTTCAAGTCGTGGAAAATGTCCGACAGTTGATGGCAGGCCTGGGCAAGAACCAGTGAGGGGCGGAAGAGAAAGATGGGCTGACGCGGTTCGCCGTTGCTTGACGGCGCCTCCCAGAGCCCGGTTTTCGGATTGCGCGGAAGTGCTTCCAGCGCTGGTTGCAGCACCGCCACGGCTGATTCGGCGAATGTGCGGTCGCCTGTGCTGCGGAAAGCCGACCAGACTGCCTCGGTCAGCCAGAGAACGGCGGGAACGTGGAAAGGAACCGCGCTCTCGGTATAAACAGGGCTGCCGTCGGCGGCGAGGCTGTCGGCAAAAACGCTGTCGGCTCTCTGGGTTTGCAGGAACAGGTTGACGGTTTGCTGCAGCTCCTGCTCCGCGAAGGCGGCCGGACGGGTATCGGCGATCATTGCCAGAACTGCGGTCAGAGCCTGGAGATCAAAGTTGGACTGCTCGCAGCCGGTCAGAGCACGCATTCTCTCGCCCCCGGCATAGGATCTTCGCTGCAACCTTTCAAGCATCAGGAAGATGTCGTCTTCGAGTTTGCCAATGGCAACAGCCATCCGATCCGTTCCGCCTGGGTAGACGAACGTACTCTCCCCTCTTGACACCGTCCCTTCCTGGTTCATATCGATGTTACCCTTGCTTGCGCCGGCAAATGCGATTGTCCTGGTCTAGCACCAGAATCCGCGGCTTGATTTTGGTTGCCTTTTCAGCCTCGACCGTGGCAAAAGCCATGATTGTCAGCAAGTCTCCGACCTCGCCTTTGCGGGCGGCCGCGCCGTTCAGGCAGACAGTGCGGCTGCCGCGCTTTCCCGGAATGGCATAGGTTTCCAGGCGTTCGCCGTTGTTGGCATTGACCACCAGGATTTTTTCATAGGGGAAAATATTGGCGGCGTCCAGCAAATCCAGATCGACTCCGAGGCTGCCCTCGTAGTGTAGATTGCTGTCGGTTACTCGCGCACAGTGAATTTTGCTTTTTAATATTTGTACTTGCATGATGATTCTTTGGTTCTTTCTCAATTTGAGTGGGTAGCTTGTTTCAATTCACATTCAGAAATGATGCATTGCTCGTGACAGAATTCAGGTTTCGGGTTTCAGGTTTCAGGTTTCAGGTTTCAGGTTTCAGGTTTCAGGTTTCGGGTTTCAGGCCATCTAGAGGGGCACAGCGCACTTTCTGATCCGTGCGCGACGTGCTCTTCCTCTACATGCCAACGCCGGCTGCTGAAGTGACTTGTTCAAATTTAT
>SLNM01000164.1 GCA_007133055.1 Lentisphaeria bacterium | reverse complement strand
CTCGTTTTGAGAAAGAGCCTATTTTTCTTCATCCTGATTCAGGTTCATATCATGAAGAGACCTGCTCTTCCGCCCATTGCTGCATTTCCCGAAGTCCATCCCGAAGGGTTTCTCGGACGAAGCGGCGTATCTCCGGATGGTTGATTGAGAGGTCGCCGATTTCCTTTTTGACTGCGGCTGTGTCAAGGATTGTTCTGGTTTTGCCTTGCGGTCCGACACGCAGCAGCAAGTTCAGGCTTGGCCAGGCGGCGATAGCCAGGATGATTGTTTCGTCCATCCGCCCGAGAGGCTGCGCATCCAGGTGGGCCACGTTGATTCGGCCTCGCACATGGGCTCCCCCCGAGGGTCGGTTTCGGGCCGTCAACCCGCCGCCGGTCGCGATCGCCGCCTGGCGCAGCAGAGCCAGCCCGAGCCCTACTGAACGTTCGCGGCGTGTAGTCAGAAAAGGGTCGGCAGGGTTTGCCGCTATGGAGGGGGGGAAGCCTGGTCCGTTGTCGAGGAAAGCGAAAGAAAGCCACTGGCCGCGCCAGGTCAGGCGAAAAATCACCATGCTCGCGCCGGCCTTGGCCGAGTTTTCCAGCACATCAAAGAAATGCAGGGACAGGTCCTTCATCTATCCTCGCCTGCTTAATTCAGAGTTTTTAAAAGAGACCATCCAATGTAACTTTTGAAGCGTGACACGACACTAGCCTGAATAATTCACGAGCCATCTACTGCGAGTTGCCATTGCCCGCAATCTCAACAACTTTTCGATCTTTGCCGTACGTCCAGTACGCCGCGACCGGTTTACGGCCGCAAGCTGTTGATCTCACGCACACTGGCACCTCTCGCTACGAAGTTCATGAATTAATCAGGCTAGTCCCGGTAGCCCTCCGGATATTTTTGCTTCCATTGCCAGGCGGATTCGACAATGTCCCTGATGTTATCATGAAGCGGCCGCCAGCCGAGGATGCGTCGGGCCCGGCTCGAGTCGCTGATCAGGCGGGCCGGATCGCCGGCTCGTCGCTCCGCCTGACGCTCGGGTATGCTCAGTCCTGTAATCTGACGGGCGACTTCGATGATTTCGCGCACGCTGTAGCCGCTGCCGGAGCCTAGGTTAAATGGCCCGACTTCCCGACTTTGCAGAGCCAGCCAGTGTGCTTCGGCCAGGTCGGCAACGTGAATGTAGTCGCGGATACAGGTTTTGTCCGGGGTGCCGTAATCATGACCGAACACGGCTATTTCCGGGCGCTGCCCCATGGCGGTTTGCAGCACCAGCGGCACCAGGTGGCTCTCCGGGCGGTGATCCTCGCCATGCTCGGCGGTGGCGCCGGCCGCGTTGAAGTAGCGTAGAGATACATATTCGAGGTCATGGATTTGATGGTACCAGGCCATGATCTTTTCAAACATCAACTTAGATTCGCCGTAGGGGTTGATCGGCCTGGTCGGGGCGGACTCGGTAATCGGCACCTGCTGGGGGTTGCCGTAGACGGCGGCGGTGCTGGAGAAAACCAGGCGCGGCACGCGGTGGGCGACCAGCGCCTCCAGAAGGTTGATTCCGCAGGACACGTTGTTGTGGAAGTAGCGACCGGGATCGGCCATGGACTCGCCCGCCTCGATAAAAGCGGCGAAATGGATGGCGCCGGCAAACCCGCCCGGCGACAGAATACGGTCCAGAGCCGTCCGGTCGGCAAGATCGCCCTCGACTAATTCCGCCCGCGGATCGACTGCCTGCCGATGACCCTTGACCAGGGAGTCGAAGACCACCACCTCGCAACCGTGGTCCAGCAGGTTCTCCACACAGCAACTGCCAATATACCCGGCACCGCCGAGAACTAAAATTTTCATCCGGCCAAGTCCTTTTCCATGAATAAATCAAGCTGAAGCGAGGCATTACTGTACAGCATGATGCAGGGCAATACAAAACCGGTCTCTCATGGAAATCATTGCCGAGTTGCATGATCATGCTACACCGGTTAAATTGCTTGAGTTGAAACGACGCTCGCACACCATGTCGCACTATCATCCAATGAAGGGTGGAGTTTAAGGGTGGGTTTAGCCTGTTCGGGACAGATTGCCGCTTCGCTGCTATCCTACGGACAGCCTCTGTTGCTTCGCAACGGTCCCAACCTACAATTGGCTCGATTCGCGCATTTCGTAGGGTGAGAATCCGTCTCGCCCATACGAATCGAGCCTGGTCGGGACAGACTCCCAACCTACAATTGGCTCGATTCGCGCATTTCGCAATTCTCTATAATTAATCAGGCTAGGAGAGTATGCAAGCATGACATTATGAACCGGCAAACCATATTACCCATGTTCGTTCCTGGTGGCGCGGCGCGGTCGGCGGCGGCGGCTTTGCTCTCAGTCGGCCTGCTGCTGCTGAGCGCCGATTGCGTTGGCGGCGACGCCGGCATGAACCTGGTGCCGGTTGGCGAGTATCTCTATGCCGACGCCCTGGCTCTGCGTGATTATCGCGGCTCGCTGCGCGTGCGGTTCGACAGCTCCGGCCCGCATCGTTTAGTTCTTGCCTATGGTCGGCGCCACCGCAAGGATCGCCATGGCCGGGAGGGGACGACCGAAGAAGAGCGGCAGATATTCAAGCCGGTTCGCGCCCGCATGACTGATCAAGGGGCGACGGCGGTCTTCGATCACCTGCCGCCTGACTTTTACGATTTAGTGGTGATCGATGATCGGCATGGGGTTTTCCACGAAGGGTTGCAGTTGCTGCAAAGGATGGAGGAGGCTCCCATCGAATCTCGCAGCGAGACGGCGCTGTTTGAGGAGGCAGCGGCCAGCCTGGGGTTGCGGGAGGATCGAATCGGCGGATGGGAGGCCTTTTTCGACCATAAGAATTTTGTCCGCTGGGAGACCGACGGTGATCGCGGCGCCATGCTGGTGCATCAGATGCGACTGGGGCGAACCTACGCCGAAAGCGGGGATCTGTTGCAGGGAACGGTACACAGCCTTGACGTGGTATGGCTGGAAAAAGCTGACGGCGACGCTGGCTGGCAGGTAATAACCCGCCAGCAGCTCTACCGCAACGAAATTGGGCGGAGAGAGTTTTTCCGCCATCGCTTTGTCGAGTCATTGCATGGAATCAGGGTAGGCGTGAGGCCGGTGACAATCGGCCCGGTCAGGCTTGCAACTGATGATTCGGCAGGTATGGTTGACTGAACGACCGCAAATTTGAGTCAATTACAAGGGAAGGTTATTTAGCCATGTCTATTTTACGACTCGGCATACCCAAGGGCAGCTTGGAATCGGCGACGGTGGAGATGTTCGGCAAAGCCGGCTACAAGATAAGAATTTCCCCGCGCTCCTACTATCCCAGCATCGACGATCCGGAGATCGAATGCACTCTTATTCGAGCCCAGGAAATGGCTCGCTATGTCGGGGAGGGGCTGCTCGACGCCGGCCTGACCGGGCTGGACTGGATATTGGAAAGCGGCGAGTCGGTCGTCGAAATCGGCGAACTGGTCTATGGCAAGGTCGGTCGGAATCCTCTGCGCTGGGTTCTGGCGGTGCCGGAGGAATCACCGGTGCAAAGCGTCCGGGACCTGGCCGGAAAGAGGATCGCCACCGAGGCAGTGAAAATGACCGAAAAATACTTGGCCGAACACGGTGTGAAAGCTCTGATCGAGTTTAGCTGGGGAGCCACCGAGGTTAAGCCGCCCAGATTGGCCGATGCCATCGTCGAGATTACCGAAACCGGCTCCTCGCTGCGAGCCAACCATCTGCGCATCATCGACACAGTCTGCGAAACCACCACCCGTTTCATTGCCAATCCACAAGCCTTGAACGAAAAGTGGAAAAAAGAAAAGATTCAGCGTATTTTCCTTCTGCTTAAATCCGTTTTGGCCGCCGAAAAGAAAGTCGGCCTGATGCTCAATGTGCAACGCGAACACCTGACCGCCGTGCTGTCCATTCTGCCCGCCCTCAACCGTCCGACCATAGCACCCCTGTCCGACGAACACTGGTGCGCGGTGATTACAGTGATCGACGAAACCGTGGTCCGCGAGCTGATCCCCGACCTGATCATGGCAGGAGCCGAGGGCATTGTCGAGTACGCACTCAATAAAGTGGTGCTTTAAACGGCGCGGCCAGGTCCTCTCTTGCAAACCTAAGTTGACGGTTCATATTGACTTCTGGCAAAGATTTGCAAGACATTACCACCGGCAAAGAAAAATATGCGATCGTCAAAACGAGAAAAGGACGAAATTTCCCTGCACCGGCGTATTCTGGAACTAGCGCAGGAGAAAAAATTTGAGTTCACCCACGTTCCCCCCGCCGACCGACCGCTGGAGCTGGTTCAGTTGATCGACGAGGAAGCCGACTTCTTTTCCCACTACAACGGGCAGGTGATCGACCAGGAGATAGGAAGCACGATGTCCTTCGACTACCTGGAGGAAGGCATCAACGTCAGCATTCGCCACTACTATCCTCACGACCCCCGCGCCGAAGTGGCGCTTAACGAGCTGGGCGGCGAAACGCCGGAAGAACGCCTGGTGCCGGTGTCCCTGATGTCCAAGGACCTTGACCTGGATTCGGTCATCATCGGTCGTTTCGTGGCGGGCATCAGCAAGTATTCCGCCCGGCGCGGCGACTCTCACGACTTCTCTATCCAGCTTCTGGTGATGAGCGTCTGCGGCAATGGCACCTTTCGGGAGAACCTGACCTACAGGGGTCGCGAGATCGACCCCTCTCCTTCGGAAAGCAGCATCAGCACCCAGGATTTCCGGCTGGTCGCCGCCATTTTCTCGATCCTCCAGCAAGGCTATGGCAATACGGGGTTGGAATTCCTATGCCATGAAGTCATGCGCAACCGCGCCGCGCTCTCCGAACTGGCCGGACGGGATATCGCACCGAGCATGGCCTTCGACGCATATGTCAAGCTTTTCGGCAGCTATATGAGCGATTTTCTGAAATCATACCGCGACCAGGTAGTCCAGGCAATCAAGAGGCTCAATCGACAGAGCAATTAGCCTGATTAATGCATGCGAATTCGGCCATGAGTCATTATAATACTTTTCGCCAATTTTATCACGATTCAGGAATATGACCCCAACTCGAGACACCGTATGCTTCCTGTTTGATTTGGGCGGAGTTCTGCTTCGACTGGCCGATCCCAAACAGGCCATGGCCTGGGTCGACGGCAGGGTGACGGCCGAGCAAATGCAGGAACTATGGCACGCCTCCCCCCTGATCGACCGTTTCGAAAGGGGCGAATGCTCAGAAGTTGAATTCGCCGAATATCTGATCGAACAATTCGATCTGCCCTGGCAGCCGACCGAGTTGATCGCCGAGTTTGACAAGGTGATCGTAGGCCCCTTCGCCGGCGCGCGCGAGCTGATACTGGAACTGGGCCGGCATGGCCGCGTCGCCTGTCTTTCCAACACCAACCATCCGCACTGGCGAAAAATCAGACGAGAAATGAACATACTCGATGTTTTCGACCAACTATTCCCCTCCCACCTGATCAAGTGCCGCAAGCCGGACAGCAGAGCCTTTGCAACAGTGGTTGAATCCCTCGGAATCGAACCGGGCAACTTCTATTTCTTCGACGATACCGAGGCCAACGTTGAAGCGGCCCGCCGGTTCGGCATGAATGCCTGTCAGGTGGAAGGGGTGGAGGGGGTTCGCGACGCCCTGAAAACGGCGGCCGCCATGGGATTGAATG
>SLNM01000020.1 GCA_007133055.1 Lentisphaeria bacterium | reverse complement strand
CCCTTTGTTTTCTTCTCCTGCCTGATTACGCATTGCCGGCCACATCCTTTCGGAAATTTTCTTTTTCCCCTGCTTTAGTTATGACAGAGCACCCCAACAAAAACCGATAAGGAGACGCAGCCATGTCCAAAACCAACCATCACCAAGCCACATGCGAAGCCATTGTCGAGTCTCGTTCAGAAGATTCATCGCGAACCGTCGTCACCGGCTTTTACCTGGCCGTCCTGCTTGGTCTGGCACTGACTGTGATCGGCTGTGCTGCTCTCGCTCAGAGCAGTAGACAAGCCCTGGGCAATGCCGGCGGCGAGGCGACAGGCAAGGATCAAAGCCGGAATATGAATGACTGGCGCTCGCTGTCCTTCCCCGGAAGCTTCCCCGCCCTGTTGCGCCAGGATCTGGAAAGAACCTGGGGCGAACTGGACACCCTGACCGCGGATGACACGCCAAGCTATGCCATCGCGGTTTCCGAGCGATTTCTCTGGCTGGCCGAAACCGCCCGTGCCCATTCCCTGTCGCCGGATCAGAAACACTGGTTGGCCGTTCGTTCGCGCTACGCCAGACGAATTGCGAGAGCCCAAGACTTCGGCAACCGCTTTGTCCACTGGCATCGACAATATGAAGAAGCCGAAACCTGGACACGAGCCATCGCCGCGGCCGAAAGCATTGTCGGCTTGCTTCAGGAAAACCTTGCCTCGAATGAGTGGGGCAGCGACGAACGTTTTGAATTTGACGCACTGCTTGAAGAATGGCGGGAGAAACTGGACGAAGCCCGCATCGAATACCGTTTTCGGAAACAAGACATAGCCGAGCGTTTGACAAAGGTTCAGGCAGACTTCATTGCCGAACAGGCCGGGCAAGACCTGCGAGAGGCGGAAGAGCTGTTGCGGCTTCAAGATCGCAAAAGCTTCAACTGGCGGCTGTTTGGTCGCCCGCGCGACAATCAGGAGCTGTTGCTGGTGGCCGCCCAGCGCAGTCGCAGGGTTCTGACTGAAGCGAGGGTTTCGCCGCTGGCCTATGCCGAGGCGGAAAGACTGTACGAACAAGCCGAGGGGAGACTGAACCGAAGCATGCGGCAAAGATTGCGGAACCGACGCTCACTGCCGCCATACCAAAAAAATGCCGACTACCCGTCTGTCTCCGAGGAGGAAGTGAGCTTGCTGGCAGATTGGCGGGATTTCGACCTGGACAGTGAGGATGCGCATATTCAGCAGCCCATCGACACGCCCATACCCGCGCAGACCGCAGTCGAACCCGCAGGAGCCAGTGATAACCACAAGCCTATCCAGGACCTAGTCCGGATTTATTTCAGGTTGCGCTATTGGCCTTTACCCCTCGGAAAAATATGATCGTCGCTCCTTAACTAATGATACAAGGTGTGAGAAAATCAGATGACAATAGAACAATAACGGAGACCCTGACATGACCATGCAAATTCCTCATTCCAGCCGCTTTACCACAATCGCAATCTGCCTGGCAGCCATCTTCATCGCCCTTTCCCTTGCCCCGCCAGTCCATGCCTTCCCCTCCTGGCAAATGCATCTCGAAGGCATCGGCGACCTGGCCGGAATGCTCGACCTGCAAGGCGGTGTGACGGCCGAGAAAGCACGCTCGATCAGCCGCTGGATGGACAATCCGGCCACCCGTGCCGGGCAGAGCAGAAATCACATGGCCGGTGGCGGCACCTTGAGTGTCGGCAACCATCGGGCGCAGAGGCACAATCCGGTTCGCGCGGCCCGCGTGTTCTCCGGCGATGGCACGGTATCGCCCCAGACCCTGAATCAGGCGCGCATACACAAACTGCAGGACATCGCCAGCGCCAGAGGCGTCGAAACCGGTCGAGCCATGGTCGATGGTCATCGGGTTACGCCCGCCATGCAAAGGAAGGCACAGGCCATTTTGCGCCATATCAGACGATTTAGGCGTCTGCCGCCGGAACACCGCCTTCCCGCCTGGCTCGACAATTCGGGGCCGCAAATCGGACGGTCTGTACGGGGTGGCGCACTGCACAGCCGGTCGACCGTCGCATCGAACGCCCGTCAGGCCACGACCCAGGCCGGGAGATTCTCCGGAGTCAAGGCAGTGGCCAGACGGTCGGCGGTCCCCGTGCTTGTTGCGGTTGTTGCCTACGAAGCCTACGGGACGGAAACCGCCTACGCCAACGGCGAGCTGAGCGCCTCGCAGCGCACTGCCAGACATGTCGCCACCGGCTCCAGTGTGGCCGGCGGCATCGGCGGTGCCAAGGCGGGGGCGGCCGGCGGCGCGGCCGTCGGCACCTTAATCTGTCCCGGCATCGGCACCGCGATCGGCGGTGTGATTGGCGGCCTGGCAGGAGGCGTAGGCGGTTACGCGGCCACCCGTACCGTGGCCGAGCAGGCGGGTGAAAGCTGGAGCACGAGGACGGACGCCGAAGACGAGATTCTCCGCCGCCAACGCCTTGATGCCTATGGTTATTAGTCTGATGAATCCATTTTAATGAATAGGACATAGCCATATGGGAAAAGTGATTTACAGCTTCGGTAGATTTTTCGGACAGGCCATAGGCCATGTTAAGGCGCACTGTCCTGCTCCGGGCAAAGACCGTCCGTGGTGCGACCAGGCCACTGCCGACCAGATGCGGGGTGCCCGCAGCAAAACTCGGTCCGAGCCGCAACTTGTCTTTGATCGCAACGGTATCGAGCGTCGCCTCGGCCCGCTAATGGCCAAAGGCGGCGAAGGCAAAGTCTATCCGCTTGCCGACCATCAAGATGTATTGGTGAAAATCTATCATGTCCGTGCCCGGAACGGCGACCGGCTTCAAACCAAGCTCGAAGCCATGCGTCAAATGAGACCTATGCTGAACTCGCCTCTGTTCGGCTGGCCTCGATTGCTGGTCTTCGACGAAGCAGGGACCTGGCGCGGCTACGCCATGCGACGGCTGGCCGGAGTGCAGATGCAGACACTGTGCCAGCCCCAGTTGATTGCCGAGCGTCTGCCCCACTGGTCGCGCCGGGAAATCCTGAAGTGCGCCCGCAGCTTTGTCTCGCTGGTCGGCAAGGCACACCGGAACCAAGTGATCATCGGAGACATCAATCCGGGCAATCTACTTGTCGATCCGCAAACCTGCGAAGTTCGCGGCATCGACTGCGACAGCTATCAAATTGCCGGGACGACAGGCTTGCACACATGCCCGGTGGGAGTGCCCATGCTCATGGCGCCGGAATTGCTCGGCCGGGACTACAGCCGAGTCCGGCGCACCTTCGAACAGGAATTGTTTTCCGTGGCCATCATGCTGTTTCGGATGTTTATGCTGGGCTTGCATCCGTACAGCCGAACCTACGGCGAAGACCCGGTGGCGAACCTGAAGTCCGGACATTGCGCTTTCGGCCTGGGGGCTGGCTGCCGACTGCCGCGAGGTCCCTGGTATAAAATCTGGAGTCATTTGCCATTCAGGCTGAAGGATCTGTTTATCAGGACATTTCGCGACGGACACGGCGACCCCGCCGCCAGAACCTTGCTCGAAGAATGGAACGATGCGCTTGACGAATATCTGGAACGCCTGAACAAAGGCTGGTTCGACCCGCATTTGGTGCCGAGCGCCCCAAAGTCCAGCCATTATCGTGGCAGTGATTCCGGTCGACGGAAAGGCACAGCGTCACAAGGTTCCCGACTGTTTCGGAAAAACGCATGATTAGGCGCTTTAATAAAAGTGACCAGAAAAATCCCAGAAATAGAATCCTCGGGAATAGTACAATAACCGCAAAGGAGACAATCATGCAAAGCCAATCCGACAATGAATACGGAATCCAGGTCTACAACGCCAGCATCAATCCGGCGCCGCGCTGTCCCTGCGTCCTGCTGCTTGACACCTCGCATTCAATGTCGGGAGAACCGATTGCCGAGCTGAACGAGGGAGTAAAAACCTACTTCGAGGAGATTCGGCAGGATGACTTCAGCCGGTTTTCGGTCGAGACCGCGGTCATTGCCTTTGGCGCCTCTGACCAAGGCGTATCTCTGGTCATGCCATTCACCTCCTGTGCCAGGGTGGAGGAAGTGCAGCCGCCCCGCTTCAAAGCCGGCGGCCTGACTCCGATGGGACAGGCGCTCGAGCGCGGACTGGATCTCCTGAAAAAACGCAAGCGCGAATATCGAGCCAAGGGCATCGCCTACTATCAGCCTTGGATGGTGCTGATGACCGACGGCGCCCCCACCGACCAGTGGCGGGAAGCCGCCCAAAATGTGCAGAATGAAGCGCGAAACCGCAAGTTGGTTTTCCTCGGCGTGGGAGTCGGTCCATACGTGGATATGCCGACTCTGACCGAAATATGCCCCGACAACCGTCCGCCAAAACGCCTGCAAGGCCTGCGCTTCTGTCAATTCTTCGAATGGCTCAGCCAAAGCATGGCGGCGGTCAGTCGCAGCTCGGTCGGCGAGCAGTCGGTAAGACTGCCGAATATCGATGGCTGGGCTTGCGTGGAGGCATAGTCGTGGAATCCCGAATCGCATCTTCAATGTACTGGGCGTCAGTGGCCGCCAGTGTTCCCGGACGCAGACACCTGAGAGAAGGGCTGCCCTGCCAGGATGCCGCGCTGGCCGCGGGCGCCCCGCGGTCGTTTCTGGTTCTGGCCGACGGTCGCGGCAGCGCCAGGCGTTCCGAAATCGGTGCCGAGGCCGCCTGTCGCGTGGTTGCCGAGTTCGCAGGAGCCAACGGTGTGCTCCTGCAAGACACCCTTGATCACCCCGACCATGAACGGGCCGGAACATTGTGGCCTTTGATGAAGGATTTACTGTTCCAAATGATTCTGACGCGCCACCGGGGTTTGGCAGAGCGTTGCAGCCTGCCACCGGCAGAGTTGGAGCACACTTTGCTGATGGCGCTGATCGGTGAAAGAAGAATGGCCTGGGTGCATGTCGGCGACGGCGCTCTGGTCGTCGAACAAAACGGAGAACTGGCAGTGCTCAGCGGGCCGGAACGCGGCGAGTTCGCCAATCAAACCTGCTTTGTCGGCGAAAAGACCAAGGCACAGCAAATTCGCGGCGGCTTGTCCTTGATCGACAAAGTCACGGGCATCGCGGCGATGAGCGACGGTGCCGCCGAGCGCCTGGTTAACAGCCAGAACAATCAGATAACGCCCGGCCTCGCCAAGATTATGCAATGTGTTCGGGAAGGCAGTTTCGGCCGTCGCGAAATGCTGCGCTTCCTGACCGAAACCTTCTGGGAGCCGGAAGTCCAGGACGACCGCGCCCTCGCCGTGCTCGCCGCGCAACCGACAACCGGCAGGGAGAAGCCGCCGGCCAAACCAGTCAGCCCGCCCGCGACGGCGGCGCCATCGACAGCTTCCATACTTCCAGGCGTTCCGGGCGCGGCGCCGGGAGCACGGGAGGGGCGCGGCGGGGAAATGCCCGGCCTGGGTTCTTCTCCCCGCGAAACTGGTCCTTTGACGGCGACCGACAGCGAAGACCCTCCGGGGGAAACGCTTTGCCAATCCAACTTTTCTCGTTATCGGCCAGTTGCGGACAACGCAGTTGTATCGTGGCGGCAGTATATAATTCATGCTTTTCCCTGTTTATGGGAATTTAAATACATCCTTTCGGCATTGATAGCTGGATTGCTGATCGGAATTTTTGCCGGCAGGTCGGCCAACCTCGGCTATCCCGCAATTTCCCCCGAAGTCCTGGCACAGACCCTCGAACTGCTCGACAGAGAATTGCGAAATG
>SLNM01000131.1 GCA_007133055.1 Lentisphaeria bacterium | reverse complement strand
TCCGGCGGTGTTTTTTGGTTGTCCGCAGTAGCCTCCGCGCTCCGGACACGACCATCGCAAACCGCCAGAGACCATTGTATCTGCCTCCCCCGCCATGGGTTGCTCCACCGGACATCGAAGTCCGGAGTTCGAGCAATCTGCCACTGGCGACTGCGGTATTTATCCAGGTACCGCTTGAATCCCGGCATTTGCTTCACCGCCTTTCCCGGTTGCAGGTACAACCTGGAAATCGGGCTCTTCCGATGATTGGCCTGCCAGACCGCGAGCAGCGACCGAGTGAACTTGCCGAAGGTAAAACCGGGCGCAAACTCGACCAGGTTGCCGACTGTGGCGCGAATCGAGGGCACAGCTCTGCCGCTTATGGCCTGGGCCAAGGGCGAGGGAGGCAGCAAAGCCGCTCGCAGCCGCCGCAGATCGCTGTTGATCAGCAAAGTGCCGTGCTGGAGAGTACGCTGGGAGGTGAGAGTGAAGGCGGAGCCGGAGATTTTTTTAGCGCCCGCATAAAGATCGCGATTAAGATTGATCCGCGCCTCAATACCAAGCCTGCGAAGAGCACCCGCCGCCAACTGCAAATGACGGATGGGAAGATAGTGGCGACGGTGGCCGATGAGCGCGAAGTTAGCATTGCCATGGTCGTGATAGACAGTGCCGCCGCCGGAACTGCGCCGATATACCGGTATTGCCTCCGACACCAGGCGGGGCAGAGCGCACTCGCGCCAGGGATTCTGGTTGCGACCAATGATTACCGAGGAAGCGTTGCGATAAACAAACAAGATCGGACCGGACAGAGGAGCTTCGCGTAAAAGCCACTCCTCGCAGGCTAGATTGAAACTGGGATCGGCGCTCGAGGAACGACAATAAATCAAGGGTTCCGGTGAAATATGCGAGGGAAAGACAGACATGTTGTAACTTTTTTGTCCGGTTGACGATTAAGGTGGACGATTGGGATGCTGTCTACTCGTAATCCGCTCTCGCCTGCCTGTGCGTCGCACGCAGACAGGTCGCCCGCTATCGTCAACCGATTTTCAATTTCATAAACAACATTTCAACTAAGCTTGCGACAAAGAGGCCGCAGGTGTCACCCCTACGGGTTGTTTTTTGCCCCAAAGGGGCGCGGTATATCAGGCCGGGGCACCGCCCCGGTTTCCAGACATACCATAACGATATGCGCTGAAAGCGCATCGCATAGGATGCACTGTAAAATTTGTAGATTATGCGGGGCGCCTTCAGCGCACATGTTGTTTGACTGCGTCACCCGGGGCGTTGCCCCGGTCTGGTATGCGTAGCGCCGTTGGCGCGGGGGCTGCAGTTGAAAGCGGCGGCAAGCCGCCCGCCTTATCGCGCACATTGTCGCGCACTCTAATCGAAACAGGAAACCGGTCGACGCTTACGGACGACACTTACGGTGGACCGGTGGACGATTATTAGCCACTGCAACCAAGGCCGCGCATCATTCTCCGAGCTTTTGACTCCATGACTTGGTGACTCCGGGCCGACGAGAGCGGCCAACGAGAGCGGGCGACGATTTTGCGTCCCCAACTACGGACGCAGGCGAAAAATTTCACCGTCTATGGCCAGGTCGACGTGCCGGATCTGAATATCCACCACCTGTACATTTTCGGCCAGGTAATCGCCAACTTCAACCGATTGATGGTTGATCACCGCACGGATAGCATCGCCGCGCCTGGAAATCATATTTAACTGATAGCGTTGTTCGACGGCGACGGATATGCGCGGAGCCTCGGAGACGCCGGGCTGCGGTCGGGAATCCGCCCCGTGGCGCGGACCGCTCGCCGACAACCTAGCTCTCTCGTCAACTGTCTCCACCATAGCTCCCGGTTCGGTTGTGGCGCCCGGTTCGGTTGGCGCTGACGCAGTGGCGGATTGGTCGGTAAAGCGAAGGTGCAAAACAAGCAGCACCAAACCGGCGATCATCAGTGCCAGCAACGCCGAGACCGCCAGACCGGCCAGAACAATTTGCCAAAGCCTGACGCGGCCCATGGCAGAATTCAGGCTGCCTGCTTGCTGCCGGCGCGACGGCAGCCCTGACTCGAATGAAGCGGGAGAGGTCGAGGCGTCTGATTGAGACTCGCCCCAGCCGCGCTTGTTCTGTAATTGCTTCAAAGCATCGCTGACCAAGCTCATGAGAATACTCCTTCCAACTCCTTTTCAGCCCGTTTGACCATACGCCGCGTGATCTGGTTGCTTTGAGCGACAAAGCCGCCGAGCAGTGCCTTGTCGGCCACCGCATTGATCAGGCGGGGTATGCCGCCGGAATAGCGATAGACACGGCGAACCGCGCCGCGGTCGAAAAAAGGCACTCCCCGACCGCCGGCCGTGCTGATACGGTGCTGCAGGTAACGACCGGTCTCCTCTTCGTTCAACGGACCAAGATGATACCGTACAGTGATTCGCTGCCGCAACTGACGCAGGCTGCGAACATTCAGCTTGTCGCGCAGTTCTGGCTGTCCGATCAGAATAATCTGCAGTAATTTATGTGTGTCGGTCTCGAGATTCGAAAGCAGACGCAGATTTTCCAGCATCTCAAAGGGCAGGTTCTGGGCTTCGTCAATCACCACTACCGCCAGTTGCCCCTGACTGGTGGCCTGAATTAAAAAATCATTCAATCGTTCATAATTGACCGAACGTGTGCTGGTTTTGGTTTCCACACCGAAATCGCGGAGGATGGCTCGCAGCAACTGACTTTCCGACAACATCGGATTGAAAATCAGCGCGGTGATGTAGCGGTCGTCCAGTTGTTCGAACAACCGACGGCAAAGCGTGGTCTTACCACAACCGACTTCGCCGGTCAGTTGGATGAATCCTTTGCGGTCCTCGATACCGTAATGCAGATGGTCCAGCGCCTCCTGATGCAAGTCGCTAAGGAACAGGAAGCGCGGATCCGGGGTTATATTGAACGGTGCTTCGGTTAATCTGTAAAATTCGTAGTACACAACGAAATCCCTCGGAGCGGCTAGATTGCCATAAAAATTGCCACCATGCAATATAGTCAGTATTTTTATACTTTCCCGGACTGCCAGACTGGCTAGGCAAGCCGTCAGTGAAAGATGGAGATATCGTGCCGGTTGACGATTATGAAATTACGATTGGGCACAAAAATCGTCTGACGCTATCGTCGTCCGCTATCGTCAACCCATTCCTAAGATACCCGGTCGACGCTTACGGACGACGATTGTTTGCTGGAGCCGCCCGGCCTCGGGCGGTAATTAACGGCGGAGCCCGCCGTCTCCAGGGGTCGTAGGCGGCAAGCGGCAAGTTCAATTTTGAGGCGTACTTACAGCACGCATTTGACTGTTGTTGACATCCCAGGGTTGCGCTTGCGCTTAACCCTGGGCTACGTTGAATTAGCCTTTCAGGCTAAAGAAATGGGTTGCAAGGTAAAACGGCGGAGACCCGCCGTCCCCAGGTGCCCCGCCGTCTCAAAATTATGGTCGCAGGCAATAATTACCCTGAATCAACGTTCTGTGTTTTTTTAAAAAGGTCAATTGAATGTTTCTCCATCTGAACAAACCATCTCTGCCGGCAATATTCGCTTTGTCGCTTTTTCTGGTTGGCTGCACCGCCAACTATCATCGACGGCGGGCGGATCGCGAGGCTGACCGCATCATTGATCATGCCGGTCAGGCGGTTCCCGGGATGACCGATGATTTCAGACTGGAGCCGGAACCTTTGGAGCCCTCGGCCGAACTGCCGGTGGCGCCGGCGGAATTGCGGCTGTTCGAGACCTCCGAACCAGAATCCCCGCTACTGTTGCTTGATTTGCATGACGCCCTCCGTTTCGCCGCAGCCAACAGCCACGATTACCAGGCCCGCAGAGAGTCGGTCTTTTTACAGGCTCTCGCCTTGAGCGCCCAGCGCAGCCGCTGGCATCCGCAATTGTTTTGGCGATTGCGTGGCGATATAACCTACGACAGCAACCGGGAGGACGGCACTCTGGCCGGCCAATCCCGACCGGGAATGGAATGGTTGCTGGCAACCGGCGGACGCCTGGCAATGGACCTGAGCACCACGGTAAACCGTTTCATCCTGGGAGACCCCAGCGGCGCCGCACGCTCGGCTTTGAATCTGACCCTGACCCAGCCGCTTTTGCGCAATAGCCGCATCGCCGCCATCGAGCCCCTGACCCAGGCGGAAATGGATATGCTTTATGAAGTTCGAGACTTCGTCCGATTTCAACGTCGTTTCACAGTCTCGGTGCTGGCCGAATACTATCGGGCGCTGGAGCGCCGGCAACGAGTTGAAAACCAGCGGGTCAATTATCAGAACCTGGAAAGAATCCGCGCCCGCGCCGAAGCGCTTGGCCAGGCCGGACGACTGCCGGAAATGCAGGTTGATCGAACCCGCCAGGACGAACTGGGCGCCAGAGACAGCCTGGAGCAGGCCAAGCAGGACTATCTCCGGGCGGTGGACGAACTTAAGTTGACCTTGGGGATCAGGCCGGAAATTGAACTGCTGCCGAACCCGGCCGAGATGGAAAGACTGTCCCACCAGGAAATGACCGCCCCGCCCGTTGATCGGGCACGGAGCATCAGGGCGGCGCTGGAAAACCGGCTTGATCTGGCGACCACGCGAGATCGCCTGCATGATGCCGAAAGAAAAGTGCGAGTGGCCAGAAACGCCCTGCGGCCGGGACTGGATATAATCCTCAGCGCCACGGCCGACACCGCCGAGAACAATCATTACTTCAACTTTGCCGAGGGCAGCAGCAGCGGCTATGCCAGAATGGAGGCGGACCTGCCGCTGTCGCGCGCCAATGAACGCAGCACCTACCGGCGCCGGCTGGTCGAGCGCGACCGGGCCGAGCGCGAGCTGAGCAGACAGAGGGACCGGGTGGTGCTCGAGGTAACCAATCGATGGCGCGACCTGGAAAGAGCAGGCGGCAGCCATGAAATTCAGAAAAGAAGCGTTGAGCTGGCCAGGGAACGTGTCGCCAGTACGGAGCTGTTGTTCGATGCCGGACGCGCCACCACGCGCGATGTGCTCGATGCCTACGGTGATTTGCTGCGCGCCCAAAACCGGCTGGCGCAGACCATGGTCGATTATCGTATCGCCGCTCTCGAACTAGAACGCGATATGGACATCCTGGTTGTCGATGAAAACGGCCAGATTATTGAGAGCCTGGGATTTGATGAAATTACAAAACGCAAGGAGCCGTGAGAGAATGGAAAACTCCATAGTTGAAAATAATAACGCGACGGCGGCATCGGAGCGGACGCGCTCGAAAAGGAGCGCGGTGGTGGTCGCCGGACTGGTGATATTGTTCGGCGGCGGCGGCTTGCTCTATGGCTGGTCCCGCTGGGGAGGGCAAATAGCCACCACCGATCAAACACCCACCTATGAAATAACCAGGGGTCCCCTGCTGGTTACCGTGTCGGCGGGCGGCACCTTGCAGGCAATGCGCAGCCATGAAGTGGCAAGCCAGGTCGAGGGGACAACCCAAATCCTCAGCGTTATCCCGGAAGGTACGATTATCACCGAGCAGGATGTGGAAAATCAACGGGTGCTGATGGAGCTGGACGCCTCGCAGGCGCGGGAGAGAGTCGAGCAGCAGGAGATAACCGTCCAGGATGCCAGCGCCGCCCTTACGCAGACCGAGGAAGACTATACGATTCAAAGAGAACAGAATGAAAGCGACATCGCCCAGGCGGAACTGAGAGTGCGCTTTGCCCTGATGGAACTGCAACGCTA
>SLNM01000221.1 GCA_007133055.1 Lentisphaeria bacterium | reverse complement strand
ATTCACTGCCAATGATCCCGGGAATCAATAGGAGGTAGAAGGCGGGAAACACCCACCAGGGAAGGGACAGCCCCCCGTATGCGGCGCAAAACACACCCCCGGCAAATGCCCCGGCCAACCGCGGCATGGGGAGCTGAAAGGGACCAGGCATTTTTGCCCATAAAAATAGGCTGTGTCCGTCCCGCAAACAAAGTTAATACGAAGCAATCCGCCCAGAGGTCAGCTTTGACGAAGAAACGACACCACCTGCCGTGCAGCCCGGCGGCTGGCTCCACTGCTCCCCAGTTTCAGGCGTAAATCCTGGTAATATGAGCGCATGCCTTCCCGGTATGCCTCATCCTCCAGCAGATGGCGCATCTCACGCAGCAGGTTTTTGTCGTTAAACTGCCATTCGACCAATTCCATCTTCCCCTCGAATTCCGGATGCCCTTCCGGCAGGACAACACAAAAACCAGCCTCGATGACCTGCCCCGCCGTCAGCTCGTGCCACGGCCGGTGGTGCGGGGTGGGCTGCCAGCGCTCAGCCGCCCTTTCGCCGCGCAATGGCAGCTCGAATACCAACTCTTCGCAGCCCTCCGTGGAGGCAAGGGAAAAGTACACCTGCCGCCACAGAAAGTCCCAGTCCTTGGTGAAAAAATATACTCTCGTGCCCGGCGGGAACTCGGTCTCCGAGTTGAATTTCCATCTAACCGTCTCCCAGCTCTCCCACTGGCCGGAATCGAAGGCCAGGGCAAACAAATTCTCAGCACCGCCTCTGACCGTGAATTGCGCCGGCGCCGCCCGCTCCTGACCGCGTTGTTCCTGAACAATCGCCGCCTTGTCCGGCCCGACCCAGGAACCCGTTACCGGGCGGCTTTCCGATGCGCCGACCCAAACGGGAAGGGCAATAAATATCAGGCAGCCGACCAGCAGCCAGCGGCAGACCAAGGCCGGGACAAATGGCGCAGACGACCGACCGCGGGCGGCCAAGCCATTGGTATTGCATAGGTCTTGATGGCATTGCATCGGCATATTTATCTTCATGATCATGGTTTCCACACTGGTTTGAACAAAAAACTCTCAATCCATGCAAGCATGGTCTTACTGTACCGCAGAACCATGAAGAATACAAAAAGGTGGTTTGGTCAATCGGGAACAGGGTTCCCGCATGGATTCTGCAAAAGCCGTTTTTGCCTGATTATTTCATGCAAACCTACTTGCGGCAGGCCAGCATTTTTTCATGCAGCCTTCGAGCTTGCAGGCAGAATGCTTCCAGTCGGGCTTCGACCAATTGGGGGTATGGTGAGCCGTCGGTTTCAATTGCCAGAAAAGGCAGGCGTTCAATGTCGGCCAGGACCTGTTGCAGTTGTTCATTGTCGGGATTAATCCGCAGTTTATCCTTGGCCGTCATAACCTCGGACATAATCGCCTCTGATATTCGATGTGGCATACAGCCGAATGGTCCGATAACGATGACCCCGGCCGCGTCCGAGGCCACTTCGGCCAGGCCGCCGCCGGTGGTGAGAATCGCCTCGCCACTGAATCGCGGTGATATAAAGGAAGAAGCATTGGCCACAATCGTCTTAATATCCGGAGTCGAGCCGTTAATCAGTCCGGAAAGCGCCATGGCATTTTCAATTTTCCGTTCCTGGCGATGCATAATGCGGCTGCGGAAGAAGTATTTCAATCTGTCCAGAACGGCAATGCGATGGTCCTCCCGGTTAACTCCTGCGTTGTAATGCAGATAATTGAGCCATTCCGAGATCGGCGTACAGCGCACGGCGAATCCCTGGGCCGCCAGTCGTTCGGTAAGGTATTGCCGGGAAAAACCATCCCGCCGCACAAATATCTCGCCGGTCAGGATGATTTTCGGCACTTCATCGGGCGGTTTGCGCATCGGTATCCGGGCCAGGGCAAGAGCTGATTCGGTCAACGCGGCCTGAAGTGTTTTAAGAGTTCCTTCTTCCATTTCTTTTATCAGAATACGCCATTGCTGCTCGAACATCTTCAGGCCTTTCCCGACATCGCGGGCATTGGCCAGAATCATCGCCCTGGCATCTTCCATCAGATCGGCAATGACAATCGCCCACCATCCTTTAAAGTAGTCGAAATGGCCGTCCATTCCATAATAGAAATTATTTGAATTCAGTGAGAGCACCGCCACATTCTCGATCTGCAATTTTGCAATCAGGTCCTGCATGAAGACCGCATACTGTCCGAATCGGCATGGTCCCGAAGCCGAGGGCATGAAGTAGATCACGATCTCATCGTTTTTTTTCATGCTGTAGCTGTAATTGAGCAGTTTTCCGGTGGTGAGAATCAGGGGCAGGCATTCTTTGCAGGAAGTATGAGCCCGGCCGAGCTTCAGCACATTTTCGTCCGCCGGCGGGTGTTCTGCCAGGTGATAGCCACCGGAGCGGAACACCGCCCTTACCAGCTCGGCGCTCAGCCGTCCCATTGACGGGATCAGAAGCTTGACTCGGGGGTCCCGCATTGAGAGAACCTCGCCGGAGGAAGATACAACTCTCGGCCCGGTTTTGTCGATAATCGTTTCCGCCGGTTTGAAGGTTGACGGGGTCGGGGAGGAGGCGGCGGAGTTTTCCCGGGCCAGCAGAGAATTTCTGTAGGCGGCGACCACATCCAGAAAAGCTTCTATCCGGGTTTCAATTCCGGCATCGGCGGTGTGGCTGTCCAGCTCCAGGGTAAGATATGGTTTTTCTCCCATAATGTCCCTGAAATAACCGATAAGGAAAGAATCAACGCCGCAGGAAAAGTTGGTTATATATATCGGATAAAGGGCGGGGTGATTTTTCACGAAGCGGGCTCCCTGGAGGATGCGCTGTCCCATTCCCCAGTACATATGCTCCTTGGAATACTCTTTTTCTATCGGCAGAAAATCGAAAGGCAGCACAGGCAGTCCGCGGGTCGCGATTTTATGGGGGATTCCCATATTGGCGTTTTCCACAAAAGCATTGTAGGGCCGTCCGAAAACTACCACCGCGAAGCTGTCCGGCTCTTTCTCCAGGCGTTTCAGGAGGTCTTTGCCGGTTCGCCGCATCCTGTCGAAGCATTCCCGCTGCTGTTCGAGAGCGACGGCAAAAGCCTTTTTCGCATCGCTTCCGGTGCTTCCCATCCGCCGCGCCGTATCCAGCAATGGTTTCCTTGCCTCATTCAAGCCGTTGGTCATATTGATATAGGGCTGGAGTACCGATGTTCCGTTCTTTTTCAGCTCATCTAATTTTTTTCTGAACGTAGTGGAGAGGTAATACGGCTCGGCCTGGACAAAGGGACAGGTCTGGGATTCGGGTTGATGGTCGGTGCCGGGGATGCCTCTGAGTCTGGGAGTAAAGATAAAATCCAGCGGCGGCCGGCGTCGGAGCAGGTCAAAGAAATATTCATGGGCCTGTTCGGCCGGATAGCAGAAAGCGGCGTTGCACTTATCGGCGCCATTGCCGGCATTGAACCGGGCGGGTTCCGGAAGATAACCAAGCTGCCGGAAAAAAGCGTTATAGAAAGGGTAGTATGAGGCCATCATAAAGCTGCGGCTGAGCCCCACCCGCCCCCGCCAGTCCTGAGCGGCGTTTTCGTCAGTCGAAGCGGAGGCGAATTCGCGGAATATCATCCTCTCTCTTTGTCTGACCAAGTCCAGGCCGTCGACATCGAACCGGATGTTTTTCCGCTGGTTATAGTACCGGTTGCAGGCGCCGCCGAAAGGATAAGTTTGCCCCGCCAGTTCAAGCACCGCAATCTGGCAGGCGCGGTCGCAGTTCTCCCTGCCGCCCTTGCAGACGAATGCCTCCTTGTATTCAACCTCCCTGTCAGCCAGCTTAGCGAGGTCAAATTCCTGCTCCTTCAGCAATCCCAGCCTTATTCTTTTCTTGTTTTCCAGAGCCGCCCCGAAGGCTCCCATCAAACCTGGTTCCGGGGGAACCACTATTGGTTTGCCGCAAACCGATGCCATGGCTCTGGGTACGGCGTGGTTATAGCAGACCCCGCCCTGCATGAAAATTTTTGCTCCGACCGGCCGGTTTCCTTTCACCCGGTTGATATAGTTCTGGCAGATCGAATAAACCAGTCCGGCCACGATGTTTTCATGTTTCACCCCCTCCTGAACTGCTCTTTTGATGTCCGACCCGATAAAGGCGGCGCATTGATCATTGAAATTGGCTGGCGCGTCTCCGGCCAAAGCGGTGTCGGCGATCTGGCTGACCGGCACTCCGAGTACTTCCTCGGCCGATTCCGCGAGAAACGAGCCGGTGCCCGCCGAGCAGGCTTCGTTCATGGCGTAGGCGGCGGGCACACCGTTTTTG
Source organism: Lentisphaeria bacterium (assembly GCA_007133055.1). Classification (GTDB taxonomy): domain Bacteria; phylum Verrucomicrobiota; class Lentisphaeria; order Oligosphaerales; family PUNB01; genus SLNM01. Next base: position 1,497 of record SLNM01000221.1, on the reverse strand, counting down.
ATGTATGTATATTTGGCGTCCTGGCCGCCGATTTCAAACAGCGTATCAACATCCGGATCGAAATAAACGGCGGCTTCGGCATGGGCGATGATTTCATTGACCACTCCGTCGGTCAAGGCGTGCAGGCCGGCAATCTGGCGTCCGGAGCCGCAGACTCCCAGGCCGGCAATCGAGACTCCCCGGCCGCCGGTCGCATGGTCAATCTGGTCTCGTAGCCGGGCGTAGCAGGCGCGCGAGGCGGCCACCGGATCGCCGTGGGTGTAAAGATATACCGAGGCCAGAATCGCATTGTCATCCCAGCGGACAAGCACTGCCTTGGTGGTGGTGGAGCCGACATCCAGGCCGAGGACACATTTTTCCCCGGCACTTGCATCCGCCCGGCGCCCTTCCTTGAAACCCACCATCGACTTATATTCGGCCAGGCTCGGCAGAGAGTCAAATGACTTGCCGCCTTTTTGCAGCAGACGGTCGAAACCGGGGAACGGCGCAGTCTCATGGTTTCCCGCCCATAGAGCGGCACCGAGAGCTTCAAAACAGGCGGCGGTATCCGGAACGATCAGCCCCGGCAGACGATTTTCCAGATAATCAACCATTATTCGGTTGTTCGCGCACCCGCCCACCAGGATAATGTTCTCCTGGTTGATATGCTTCACCAGTTCGAGAACCTTGCCCGCCATCATCCGGCAGAGACCGGCAACCACTCTTTCCTTGGGCGCGCCCTTGTTGACCGCATGGGTGCAGTCAGACTTGCAGAAAACCGAACAGCGGCCGGAAACCAGATAAGGATCGATATTGTTCGACCAGGCCGCCATGTCCTCCACAGAGACCGCCATCCGTTTTAGCTGCTGGAGAAAAAATTCGCCGGTGCCGGAAGCGCATTTGTTGCCCGTTAATACATTGGCGATTCGGCCAGTGCCGTCCAAAACATAGGCCATGAAGGTTTCGCCGCCGCAGGAAACTATGGCAGGCGAGGAAATATCGGGGGGCTTGACGTAATGATAGGCCTGCTCCACCGCTTCCGGTTCGGATATGGATGACAGATTGACAGAATGCCGGAAACGGCGGCCGGTCACAACCAAGCGATCTGTTGACGACAGATCAAAACAGGAAAGCACATCCTGCAATACCCGCGACGGATTGCCGCCGTGTGAACGGCTTTCCCGCCTGACGATTGCCGGACTCGGAACTCTGCCGCCCTCTTCGGCTTTGGCTCGGTCGTCTTCGGCATAAGCCAATTGAACAGCCGAAACCGTCGAGGCTCCAACGCATATGCCGAGCGTATGAATCTTTACTTCTCCGGTATCCATGTACGAATACAGTCCTTTGCCTGAATCCGTGCAATGGCGCCTCGCAGCAGATGGCTCATGAATTATTCAGGTTAAACCGTCAGTGAATGGATAACAACCGCGGCTGAATTAACTCGGCCAGCCGGTGTCCCTGTTTTTGCCGAAGCTACTTGAGAAACAGCTCAATAACCGGCACCGTCACATTGGGTTT
>SLNM01000193.1 GCA_007133055.1 Lentisphaeria bacterium | reverse complement strand
GGATGGGATGCTCCTGCCCCATGGGGGTTATGAAAAGCTGCGCAGTTATAAAGTGGCGGAGGCGATTTATGACGCCACCGTTGTTTTCTGCGACCGATTCCTGAAAAAATCCTCGCGCACTCACGACCAGATGGTGCAGGCGGCTCGCAGCGGTGTGCGCAATATCAGCGAAGCCAGTGGGGCGGCCGCAACTTCGCGCAAGAGCGAGTTGAAGCTGACCAATGTCGCCCGGGCCAGTCTGTCAGATGAACTGTTGAAGGATTTCAAGAGTTTCTTGATCCAGCGCGGACTCCCCGTTTGGGACAAGAACGAGCCTAGGACACTGGCCATGCGGCAGCGTCTGCGCCATGACCGGGTGGCCGATCTGCCGCCCGCCAAGCCGGGGACGGTGCAGTTGACCGGACTGAACGGGCTGGTGGAGTTTGTGGCCAAAGCTTCGCCTGAACTGGCTGCCAATGCTATGTTCTGCGCCGTGAATCAGGCGGCTTTCCTGTTGAAAAAACAGATCGAAAGCCTGAGCCGGGATTTTATCGAGCATGGCGGTTTCAGTGAACGGATGTATGCGGTTCGCAGCCAGGCACGGCCGGCGATTGACCGGGCAGCCGGGCAGCCGAGCCCGCAGGAAACACCGCCGTGCCCCTTGTGCGGCAAGCCGATGCGCCACCGCAAGGCAATGCGCGGCGACCATGTCGGCCAGCCGTTCTGGGGCTGCTCAGACTACCCCGACTGCCAGGGCCTTCGCCGGATTTGACGGCTAGCCCGAGGCTGTCCTGAAAGGATTTTGGGCGCTGGATAAAGTCAACCTTGTCCTGACCTTTCCGGATAGGCTCTAACCCGGGTTTTATGCGTCCGACCCGTCCGACCCGTCCGACCCGTCCGACCCGTCCGACTGGTCCGACTGGTCCGACTGGTCCGACTGGTCCGACTGGTCCGACTGGTCCGACCCATCCGACTGCAATGGGCGGAAGCAACGAAGATCAGGGCGGGATGCGCACGGCGAAGGGGGGGAAAGATCGGGACGAAGATGGGGACTAAGATGGAGACAAAGATGGGGGACGAAGATCGGGACGAAGACGGGGGACAGGGACAAAGACCATGAAACATCTCAGCTACTGCAATCCGCTGCCGCTTCCCGACTATCCCCGGGGGCGCTTTTCCCGGGCCGCCCACCGGCATGGCAACCTCTGGATGCGCTCGCAACGCCGGGATTTCCGGGAGACCGCCGATCCCAGCGTGCTCTATCACGACGGGGTCTGGTATCTGTACCCTTCGGCGGGCATGGCCTACGTGAGCACGGATTTCGTGAAGTGGGAGCATGTGCGCATGGAACCCTACGACATCGGCTACGCCCCCACCGTGGTCCGGCACGGCAACCTGTTTCTGCTCACCGCCTGCCAGGCACCCCTGTATAGCGCACCGCATCCCCTGGGACCCTGGACCGAACGCGGCCCCTTTCGACTGCCAAGCGGCTCCGCTGTGGAGAACTGGGCTGATCCGATGCTGTTTGGCGATGACGATGGACGCCTCTACGCCTACTGGGGACTCGGCGGTCCCGGCATTTTCGGGGCCGAACTGCATCCCGGCCATCCCGAACAACTGCTTACCGAACCGGAAATCCTCTTTGCCTTTAATCCGGCCCATCAATGGGAGCGGTTCGGGGAGGTGCATCAAAATCCTGGCACAAGCTATGTCGAAGGCCCCTGGATGCTCAAGCGGAACGGAATCTATTACCTGACCTATGCCGCCCCGGGTACCCAGTTCCGCTGCTACGGCATGGGCGTGTATGTGGGGGAATCCCCGCTCGGTCCTTTCCAATATCAGTCGCACAATCCCATCGCCTACGACACGCAGGGACTGGTTCACGGCCCCGGACACGGCTGCATCGTGGAGGGTCCCGGCGACACGCTCTGGGCGTTTTATACCTGCCTGGTCCGCAACGAGCACGCTTTCGAACGCCGGGTCGGCCTGGACCCGGCCTGGATCGATGAACACGGCCTGCTGCGCACCGCCTGCGCCAGCGAAACCCCGCAATGGGCGCCCGGCGCGCTGGCCCATCCCGCGTCGGGAAACGATGTCGGACTGCAACCGGTCAGCCTCAATTGCCGCGCCACCGCCACCAGCGAGGCGCCGGGACGGGATGCCGCCTACGCCAACGATCATGGCATGCGCACCTGGTGGCAGGCCGCCGATGATGATGCCGCCCCCGCGCTGTCCATCGACCTGCAGGGTGAGTTCGTGCTCGAGGCCTGCCGCATCCTGTGGAAGGAGCCCGGGCTGGACTATGATTCCGGCGTCCAACCCGGACCATGCCAGTACCGGATCGAGATATCCACCCAGGACGATATCTGGTCCACGGCCCTGGACTGCACGGACAATGCCATTGACTATTTGATCGATTACCGCTGTTTCGAGCCCGTTGCCGCCACCCGGGTCCGTCTTGTTGTCAGTGGCGTGCCGCCGGGTATCGGCGTGGGCGTGATCGATTTCACCGTGTTCGGACTTTCCGCCTGCCGTTGCATGATAGATGAGTAACCGCAAAGATCGCAAAGAAAGAGAACAGAAAAAAGAACCACTAATCCACACTAATGGAACAGAAGGCAAATATCACTTGCATTCTTTAAAAGCCCGCATAAATTAACTTCAAAGCAAGCGGGTGCTCCCAATGGGCGCTGTTTTTTGAAATCTGCTTAACCAAAATGGAGATATAACAATGAAACGTATCGCGACAATTCTGGTTTCCGGGTTCGTCTTGACGACCCTGCTCGGGGCGGCCGTGTCGTCGGCGGCAATGATCTATTTCGATGATTTCGCGGACATGGAAGGGTCGTTGGATGAAAGGACGCCGCCCGTCACCACGGACAACGCGTCCTGGGATTCTTATGGATATCTTTCGGATGCGGGAGACGATTTTCTGAGAGTCAACAGTCAACCCCGGTCGGCTTTTTTACCGTTCTCCCCCACATCCGGCTTTCTGTACACCTACAGCGTTCAGTTAGGACACACCGGTGGCACTGGTACGTCATGGGCTGCCATGGGATTCAATCTGAACGACTCGGGAGGAACGACGCAACAATTCAACGACAACAACGGGCTAGGTGTCGTGGCCTTGCGCCAAAGCGGCAACTTCCAATGGTGGGCGGGGCCGGAATTGGCCGGGACAAATGTCACTGGCAGCGTTTCCGACTACGCCGCAGGCCAGTTTTATGATTTCATGCTACAATTGGACACCCGCGGGAGCGATTGGACATTGAACCTGTACGTTGACGGAAACCAAATTGACATCAGCGGGGGTTCTCCTGGCATGAGCCATGTGTATGCCACGCCGCCAAACATCCAGAGGATTCAACTCAGCAACTCGGCCACTACCGCTATATTCGACAACGTCGAGCTGACGGTTGTCCCCGAACCCACCACTTTGGTCCTGCTCGGTCTGGCCGGACTGCTGCTCATCAGACGTCGGCCCGTCTAAACAAGCGTCCTATGACCATGCGTTGCCACACACTGTCTCGTAACGGGTTGACGAGAACGGCGACGAGAACGGGTTGCGAGTCTTATAATCGTCCATCGTTCTCGTCGCCGTTCTCGTTCACCGGTGTTTCTCCCGGAGGTATCCGGCAATTGCCGGTGGCCTCGCTTGTATGAACCACCGAAAAATACATTCAGACATCTTGATCTCTTGTGCTTAAACCAGGTTTTTGGCGGAAAATGGCAGTGGTACCGAAAATAAATTTGAACAGGGAGATCGGTGAGGACGGTGAGAAGGAGTAGAACAGGAAAGAGAATGGATGTGGCGGATCTACTTCTGCTTTCCCCTCCTCGGTCTCCCCGCTCTCCCTGTAAAAAAAACAAGGAATTTCAGATTTGATCAAAATTACAATCTCAATGGTACCGTTTAGCTTTCCGCAAGGCAAGGTGTTCCGAGGTTTCAAAGGCAGGTCCTGGTTATGCATTCTCAGTATCTAGATTTCCAGTCAGGCATTCCAGTGCTGGATTGCGCCTGGCGCATTGCCCTTGCGGATTTGGAAAACAATATCCGGCCATATCAGAGCGGTCTTCTGGAAAAGCCGGCACCCTGTATCATGGCCGGTCAAGACTATAACACGCCGTGGACGCGCGACGCTGCCATTAATGTATGGAATGGCTGCGCTTTGATCGAGCCAGCAGTTTCGCGCAATACTCTGCTCAGCGTGCTGCAACGCGACGACCAGGGCCGGCTTTTTATTGGCGGCGAGTATTGGGACGCCATTATTTGGGTGACCGGTGCCTGGAGTCTCTACAATGCCACGCTGGATCGGGGCTTCCTGATGATGGCGATTGCCGCGGGCGGCCATTCTCTGGCCCGCTTTGAAAGGGAAGAGTTTGATCCTGGCCTGGGGTTGTTTCGCGGGGGCGCTTGTTTCCAGGACGGAGTGGCGGCCTACCCCGATATCTATGCCAGACCGCATTATCAGTCCGGCATCATGAGCTGGCCGGCTGCCAATCCCGAGCTTCGCCATCCCCAGGGGGCGGGACTGCCCATGCACGCCTGCTCGACCAATTGTCTGTATGAGCACGCCTACCGGTTGCTTGCTCTTATGACGCGGGAGGCCGGGGATGTGCCGGAACCGCAATGGGAGCGGAAAGCCGATGCCCTGCGCCGAGCGATCAAACAACATTTCTGGGATGACGAGAAGGGAAACCTGCGCTATCTGGTTGATCCTTTTGGCGGCTGCGATTGCCAGGAGGGGATGGGATCGGCTTTCGCGGTTTTGTTTGATATCGTGACACCGCAGGAGGCGGCCCGCATTTTTCAAAGCCAGCACTTGACACCCCACGGCATTCCCTGCCTGTGGCCGACATTCGACCGCTATTCCCGGCTTGCCTCGACACCCCCGCGGCGGCCGGGAAGCCATCGCTCTGAGCCAGGGGCCGCCAGCAACTATGGCCGTCATTCAGGAACGATCTGGCCGCAGGTCAATGGCTTGTGGGCCGAGGCGGCGCTGCGCAACCAGCGAGCCGATCTTTTTGAACAGGAATTGTTGGGACTGGCGGCGAAAGTGGAGCGCGATGGACAGTTTGCCGAAATCTACCATCCGGCGACCGGCCGAATCTACGGTGGCCTGCAAGAATGCGGCGGCAAGCCGGACGGGATTGTCGAATGGGAATCCTGTAAACGCCAGACCTGGTGCGCCACCGCTTTTCTGCGGATGATCCTGTACGGGGTGTGTGGTCTGCGCCCAGGTGGTGGCGGCCTGCATGTGCAGCCAAACCTCCCGTCTGGGACTGACTGCGTGGCCTTGACCGGCTTGCCTTTTCAAGGTAAGCTGTATAATCTGGAGGTCCGCCGCCAGGACGATTCCGGCAACCCCGCCGTGTCGATGACGACTGCGGGATAAATTTGCCATCTTGCGAAATTCTCCCCGTCTGCCCTCCTCTAACGTAGCGGTTGTGAAAATCTTGACCTCGTGACCTCATGACTCCGTGATTCCGAATTGACCCGATGACCCGATGACCTGGGTGGCCCGCGCTAAAGCGGGGGCTCGGACCACGCTAAAGCCGTGAACTCAAACTTCGCCAATTCGTTACCCTTCTGCCTTTTAATCAGTGTGTATCAGGTGGGGAACAGCTTTTTGACAGGATAATTTGACGACAGGATAATTAGGGGGACAGGGAGCATTGTGTTTATAATCCTGTCGTAAAATAATTATGGCTCTTTCTCAAAACGAATGGGTTGCTAATAGTTTTTTCTTAGATTTTGTGGGTAACAGCTTGGTTTCAGGTTTCAGGTTTCAGGTTTCAGGTGTCAGGTTTCAGGTTTCAGGTTTCAGGTGTC
>SLNM01000270.1 GCA_007133055.1 Lentisphaeria bacterium | reverse complement strand
CCTTGTACTGCTCGTCGCTGATTTCCGATTTGGGTCTCAGCCAGATCGCCTTCTGCGAGTTGAGCACCTCATCCTTGATTTCCTTCTCCGGCTCCTTGCCGTCCTTGGCATCCGCGTCCGGACGCGGACGTTCCACCTTCATCACAATTGGGTGTTCGACGAAATCGGAGTATGTCTTGACAATTTTGCGCAGCCGCCATTCCTCGAGGAACTCATCCATCCCCTCTTTCAGGTGCAGTGTGACTTCAGTGCCTCTTTTTTCCTTGTGCGCCTGGGCCAGCGAGTATGAGCCGGCGCCGGTGGACTCCCACTTGACTGCGTCTTCGGGATTTCCCGCCCGCCGGGTGACCATGGCAACTTTGTCGGCGACCATGAAAGCTGAATAGAACCCCACTCCGAACTGTCCGATCAGCTCGCTGGAGAGCTGTCCCTGCCGCTCCTTCAGCTCCGCCAGGAACCGGCGTGTGCCGGAGCTGGCAATGGTTCCGATGTTCGCCTCCACCTCCTCCGCCGTCATGCCGATCCCGTTGTCAGCCACGGTCAGGGTTCGATTTTCACGGTCCGGAATCAGGCGGATTTTCCACTCCGGATCATCTTCCAGGATCGACTCGTCCGAGAGTGCTTCGAAGCGGGCCCGGTCAATGGCGTCGGAGGCGTTGGAAATCAGCTCTCGCAGAAAAATATCCGGATGGGTGTACAGAGAGTGAATTACCAGGTCGAGCAACTGCTGCACTTCGGTTTTGAATTTGCGTCTCTTCACTGTCACGGTCATTTTGGTTCCTTTCTCCTAGGTTGGTTGTTTTCAGAGAATTGCGAAATATGCGAATCGAGCCAACTGTAGGTTGGGAATCTGTCCCGACCAAGCTCGATTCGCATGGGCGAGACGGATTCTCGCCCTACGAAATCTGCATTTCGCAATTCACATTGTTTGTTTTCAGTCTGCATCCTCGATTCTCAGCATGACCGGCGGTTCGGCCACCGCTTCGAGTTCCCGCAGGCGAATGAGAGCTTGCTGCAAGTCCTTCTCCTTTGCTTCATGAGTGAGAATGACCACCGGCACGGCGATTGGTTCCAGGCCATCGGCGGTCTCCTCGGATTCCTGCTGGGTGACACTGGCCAGGCTGATATTCAAATCGCCCAGGACACCGGCCACCTGGGCCAGGACACCGGGGCGGTTGAGCAATTGCAGGCGCAGGTAGTAGCGGGTGCAAATGCTGCTGATCGGGGTCAGGCGGCCGAACCCATGATAGGCACGAAAAGCGGGGTCTCCCGTTCCGGCGCCGGCGCTCAGTCTGCGTCCGGCGTCGACGATGTCGGCAACCACCGCGCTGGCGGTGGCCTCCCGCCCGGCGCCGCGGCCGGAGTAAAGAGTGTCGCCGACCGGGTCGCCCTGAATCAGAACCGCGTTGAAGACCCCGCCGATATTGCCCAGCATACTGTCCGCCGGCAGGAGTGCCGGATGCACGCGAATTTGCACGTCGTTGTTCTCCTGGCGAATCACCGCCAGCAGCTTGATACGATAGCCCAGGCGGCTGGCATAGCGAATTTCCTGGAGGGAAATGTTGCGTATGCCCTCGACATGAATCGGCGCCATGCCGAACCATTGACCATAGGCCAGCGAGCCTAGGATGCTGGCTTTGTGAGCGGTGTCCACACCGTCAATGTCCAACCCAGGGTCGGCCTCGGCGTAGCCAGCCTGCTGAGCTTCGGCCAAAACCTGTTCGAAGGGCGCGCCCTCGGCCTCCATCCGGGTGAGGATATAATTGCAGGTGCCGTTGAGAATCCCCAAAACCATACTGAAGCGATTGCCTACCAAGCCTTCGCACATGGCCTTGACAATCGGGATTCCACCTCCGACACTGGCTTCGTAGAAGATATTTTGTCTGGCTTCGTCAGCGGCGGCGAACAGGGTTTCACCGTGCTCGGCCAGAAGCGCCTTGTTAGCAGTCACCACAGACTTGCCGGCGGCGAGAGCGGCGAGGATAAAATCGCGCGCGGTCGAGATGCCGCCGACCAGCTCCACCACCACATCGATGTCGGGGTCGGCGATGATTTCCCGGGCGTCCCGGGTGAGCAGCTCCTTCGGAACCCGGACACCGCGGTCGGACTCCAGGTCGAGGTCTGCCACCCGGCAAATTCGCGGCATAATTCCGGTGCGCTGCCCGATCAGCTCGCCGTTTTTAAAAATACAATCGACCACTCCGGCTCCCACTGTGCCGAAGCCGATGACGCCCACTTTTAATTCTCTCATAATTCAGTACTCTTGTAGTTATGTTTGACCGTGCCGCCGTATGTCGAAGTGCGTTTGATCTCCGCCAGCACCCGGTGCGCCAGTTTCAGAGCTTCCAGTCCATGCTGGCCGGTTACCCGTGGCTGACATCCCTGTCCGCCATCCCTGCGCGAAGCAATGCACCGCACGAAATCATGCAGTTCATCCTGCAACGCATTGGCCTGGCGCACCGGCACCGGTTCCCGGACAATCCGACCATCCCGCAAATAAGCCACCTCCCCTTTCCGCTCCTGATAGTCGAGAGCCAGATAGGCGCTGTTTTTGAATACCCTGATGCGGCGCATCGGCGCGGCGCTGACCCGGCTGGCGGTTAGATTGGCCACCGTGCCGTTGGCAAAAGTCAGCCGAGCGTTGGCAATGTCCTCGGACTGACTTAAAATCGGCACGCCGACCGCGTCCACCCGGGTGGGCTTGCTGTTGACCAGGTGCAGGACAATCTCCAGTTCGTGAATCATCAGGTCCAAAACCACGCTGACTTCAGTGCCCCGCGGATGCAGGCCCGGTCGCGGCGGCGGATATGCGGCCAGCCGATGAGCCTCGATGAAGCGGGGCGGGCCCGGCACCTTGTTCAAGCATTCCAAAACCGGATTATAGCGTTCCACGTGGCCGACATGCAGGATCAGCCGGCGGTCGTCGGCCAGCCTGACCAGCTGCTCGGCCTGGGCGACCGTTTCAGTCAGGGGTTTTTCGACCAGAACATGGAGCCCCCTTTCCAGCAACTCACTGACCACCTCGGCATGGCAGGTGGTCGGGGTGGCCACGCTGATTCCTTCGGCCTGGGCCAGCAAAGCGTCGAGTTCGTCAAAACATCGCGTGCCGAACTCATGGGCCACCGCTCGGGCCGTATCCCGGTCCTGGTCGAAAACCCCGACCAGCTCGGTTTCGGCAGATTGCCGATACAGGCGCGTATGGTGCCGGCCCAGCGAACCGGTGCCAATGACCCCGACGCGAACAGGCCGTTGTGAAGATTGACTTTCCATACCACAGGATTCCAAACTTATCCTTGACGTATTCCACCGCCGCCCCACGGGATGGCTTTCCGCACTTCGCCGCACACTTCGCCGCACACTTCGCCGCACACTTCGCCGCACACTTCGCCGCACACTTCGCCGCACACTTCGCCGCACACTTCGCCGCACACTTCGTCGCAAGCTTTGTCTGCGCTAGAGGTTATGCGAAATGGGCGAATCGAGCCAATCGTAGGTCGGGACCGTTGCGAAGCAACAGAGGCTGTCCGTAGGATAGCAGCGAAGCGGCAATCTGTCCCGACCAGGCTCGATTCGCATGGGCGTAGGTCGAGTATCCGACTCGACCATGGGCGTAGGTCGAGTATCCGACTCGACCATGGGCGTAGGTCGAGTATCCGACTCGACCATGGGCCGGACAGATTGTCATTCCGCTTCGCTCCATTGCTGCCAAAACGGCAGCCTCTGTTGCTTTGGAACCGTCCGGCCCCACGGAGAGCGCATCTCGCAATTCTCTGCTTATTCCCGGCTCGCCGGTTCGTCGACCGCCGGGCTGTCATGGTCAGACGCGGCGGCAAACAGCTGCGCGTCGGCCTCGTGTTCCTGACTCCCGACCACCTGCACGGGGAACGGTTTGCTGACCGAGCCGAAATACAAGGAGCGGTGGGGGAATGGAATCTCGATGTCCTCCTGGTCGAAACGCTCCTTGACTTCACGGCTTAGCGAGTTGCGCAGCTTAAGAAAATCGGCCTTGGCAAACCAGGCGCCGAGGAGAAAATTCAATGATGAGTCTCCGAAGCCGGTAAAAATAATCACCGGCTCGGGTTCGTCCAGACAGTATGGATTGCGGTCCGCGACTTCGCCCAGAATTTTGATCACCCGCGCGATGTCCTCTTTGTAGGCCACCCCGACATTCAGATCGAAGCGACGGATGGGAAAGCGAGTGATGTTGACAAAGGTGTTTTTGACCAGGGTCTCGTTGGGCACTCGGATAAAACGGTTGTCGAATGTCCGCAACTTGACCGACAGCAGATCGATTGAATGCACCAGCCCCATGGTATCGCCCAGAGCCACGGCGTCCCCCACGACAAAGGGTTTCTCCCAGATCAGGAAAAATCCGCTGATCAGGTTGGAAAGACTGGTCTGGGCGGCGAAACCGATGGCGATGCCTGCGACACCCGCGGCCGCGATCAGGACGGACAGGTCAAAGCCCAGTTCGCGCAGCACCATCAGCAGCAATACTAGGTTGCCTCCATAAACGATGCCCTTGGCGACCAGCATCGCGGCCTGTTCACTGGCTTTTTTGCCGAGCGTCCTGAGCGCCAGCCGCCGAGCCAGCCGAATCAGGAGAAAGCCAACGGCCAGCAGGAGCAGGACTCTTATCATGGCCGCCATTCTCGCCTCGTCCGTCAGCCATTCAATAACAGGATGCCACAGATTTTTCATGTTAACCTCGAATAATTATGCGCCGAAAGCTTCCTTCAACCCGCTGAACGATCTGGCCAGGAACCCCTGGCGGCCACTTTGCCGGGCTTCTCGCAGGACGGTTCCCGCATGGTCGAATCCCGGTGGCTTGTCGTCGTAGACCACCTGACCCGGCTTGTCCTCGCCCTGATAGCGGAGAGTGCCGGCGTTGCCCCACAGATAGCGGTCGCCACGATAAATCCGCAACGGGTCCATGGGCAGAAACAGTCGCTGAATCAGCAAATGTTCCGACGATTCGTTACGAACCCTGGCGGGACAGACCACGCGACAGGGCGAATACTCCAGCTCCTCCACCGAACGCCGCGCCCGCGAGCGCAGAGCGTAGCAACTTTCGCCGCCGGTCGGCAAACCGAACCAGGAATTTGAGAGTATGACGGTCGGTGTGGCCAGAAGCTTTTCGCTGACCTCCTTTTCCTGCTCCTGGCGATGGGCGATAAAAATTTCGACCCAGAGTGGAATGCTGACAAAGAATTCCGCCTCGCCGCCGGGGAGGATGGTCAGCGGCGCGGCGGTGCGCACGACCACCGGGCGATCCGGTGTGGCAGGTCGCAAACTGACCAAATCCGCATCCTTGGACTTGGTCGCCCAACGTCCTGTTTCCAGGTCTTCGGGCATGGCGCCAGTTTCCTCGCGGGACTCCTCGGCGGAGTCGCGTCCAGGTATAAGACGGGTGGCCGAGCGCCATTCATATTCAGCGTGCTGAAGCCACAGGTCCAAAGGCCCCAGACGCCACAGACGAAGGGTGCCGACATCCATTTGGTATGAATCCCAGATCATGTTAGAAAACCTCCGCAAGTCAAATCGAACGAAAGACGACAGACATCCGGTTTCTCATGCCTAAGCATTTACAACCAAATCAGGCAAAACTGTCTTTCCCCGACCGGCGAACCGCAATATACCCGGCAAGTTCGATTTTTCCACATACTCATTGACTCCGTGTCTTCATGACTGCATGACCCCCAGACCTCGCTATTTTGAGCACCAGGGGGTCGCAAGTTGAACGACACTCAGAAAGAAAAATGCCCAAGGATTTGGATATTCCGTGTTGGCTGTTGGATATTGAAACTGGTTGTATGTATCAAGTT
>SLNM01000114.1 GCA_007133055.1 Lentisphaeria bacterium | reverse complement strand
TGGATATTGGATATTGTTGTCCGTTCCTGAAAATAGACTGGTTGGGCATTTTTCTTTCTGAGTGTCGTTCAACTTGCGACCCCCTTGTGCTCAAAATAGCGAGGTCTGGTGTTCCGGGGGTGCTTGACAGGACTTCAGTCAGGACAAAGCTAACCCGAGGAATGGGACTTTTCTGTCCGGCAGATGGTGAGGATCGGCGGTGGCGGGTGCCCTATGTCTTTCTCATTCGAGCGGCGAACACGGCATCGCAATCGCCGTCCCCCGGCCAGACCTGCATCGTTCCATCGGTCTTGGCGCCGGTCAGCGGATGGGTGAAAGGTTCGAGGGAGAAGTGTGGATTGGAGGCCAGGAATTGCTCGACCACCCCCTGGTTTTCCGGTTGAAACCAGGAACAGGTGGCATAAACCAGTACTCCATCGGGAGCGACTCCCGAGGCGGCGGCCCGTAACAGTCGCAGTTGCAGTTTGGTCCGTGATTCAAGTTCGGAGGGCAGGACTGCCCAGCGTCTGTCCGGGTTGCGCCGCCAGGTGCCTGAGCAGGTGCAGGGAGCATCGACTAAAACACCGTGGAAGGTGCTTGCCTTGCGGGGGATCGGTTTGCCTTTCCAGGCGCGGGTGATGATATTGTCATAGCCTCCGCGCCGGGCTCTTCGCTGCAAGTCTGCCAGTTTTCCCGCCCTTATGTCGCTGGCTACGACGGTGCCGCTTCCGCCCATCAAATCCGCCAGTTGCAGGCTTTTTCCGCCGGCTCCGGCGCAGCAGTCCCACCAGCGCTGCCCCGCTTCCGGGCGGCAGACCAGGCCTATCAACTGCGAGGCCAGGTCCTGAATTTCAAATGCCCCCTGCCGAAATGGTTCCACAGCGTAAAGGCTGACCTTGCGCGTGGTCACCCGCAGAGCCTGCGGCAGTCGCGGGTGAAGTTCCGTCTCGACCCCGCATTTCTCCAAAGCCGCCGCCAAAGCACGGGCGTTCCATTTTTTCTGTGCTCGAATCCAGACAGGCGGTCGCTGTTGCAGTCGGCGCAAAAACTCCTTTTCATCCAGCTCGGGCAAGGCCCATTTGGCAAGCTCGGAGCGGGCCCATTCGGGTAGCAGGCAGTCCCAGGTCGCCGGCTGCATGTGCAGTCCAAGTGCCTGGCTGTATTCATTGAAGCGTGTTTCGGCCTTCGGCCGCCGACAAATTTTCCGAACCTGTATTTCGGCCAGCTCCAAAGATTCTGTCCACACATCGGCGGCCAAAGGCAGGTCTTGCGGGTTGTCCAGCACCCAGGCGCCGAGCAACAGCCGAACTGCATCGTCGCGGAACAGGCAGGGGCGGGGGGTATTATGGCTTCGCAGGCGGGAGTGTTTTTCGCTGTCGACACCCCCTTCAGTCATGCGGCGGTTCAACTCACCGGGGGCAAGCGCCTGTCGCGCCTGGTTCGACAGCAGGCTGCGCAGCCATCCCCACCAGCGAAAAACAGAGAACACCGACTCGGTCAGCAAGCGCCGGTCGCGGGCGCCGTACTGCCGATTGCGCTTGAAACAATCGGCCAGGGCACGGTCGGCCGGACGACGCTTAAGCAAAGCCTCGTATAATACCTCCTCCAAAACCTGCTCGCAGGCCCGGCCCTGGCTGTCAACTTTTCCGGCAGCTCGGGATTTCATGTCAATACTTGACAGTGCAGCCATAGGCAGTTGTGACCGGAGTCGTAACTTCCTCGCCTGCCATGTGCTGGGTGAGCGCGGATACGACGTAGTTTTCAGCGCGCTCAATGTCGGCCGGGTTAGCCGAGCGAATGCTGTCAATGGCTCCCTGGTAGATCAGCTCACCGTCGGGTGCGATGATGTACATGTGCGGGGTTACCTTGGCGCCATACAACCGTCCGACCCGGCCAGTGGGGTCATACAGGTAGGCAGTGTGATGGGCACCCTTCTCCTCGCTCACCCGAGCCGCATCCTCGGGCGTGTAGTAGCCCTGGGCACCGGGTCTCGAAGAGCAAATGGCCAGCCAAATCACACCCTTTTCGGTATATTCCCTTTGCAGTCGCTGCATCTCGCCCGGATTGTAGAATTTACGGACAAAAGGGCAGCCGTGGTTAATCCACTCAAGCACCACATACTTGCCTCTGAAGTCGGACAGCGAAACTTCGCCGCCCTCGACGTTTGGCAAAGTGAAATCGGGAGCCTCCTCTCCCACGGCTACACCCCCGGCGCCGGCCTCGGTCAGTCCGGCCAGAGCAATCAGCAATCCCACCACTGTCAGCAAAACGGTACGTTTCAGCACTTCTTTCATGATCTCTTTCTCCTTGTCTGTTTACCGCTTGTTCATAACAGACCGCAATGCAGCGGTTTTACACTGCGGTCCGGACAATCGATTCGCGCAACTCGCGGCTACATAGCCTCGACTGCGTCCAGCACGATGCGGGGAGTCAGAATGGGCGGCAGGATTTGCGGCTCGCTGCGGTCCGAGTCCGGACCGTACAAGACATAGAATGGCACGCTGCTGCGCCCGTAGCCCGCGAGGGTCCGGCCAATCACGTCGTCGCGATTGGTCCAGTCCGCTTTAAGCGGGATTATATTGTTCTCCCGAAAAGCCTCCTGCACGCGCCGGGAGGCGAAGGCAACTCGTTCGTTGACCTGGCAGCTCAGGCACCAGGCGGCGGTAAAGTTAATGAATACCGGGCTTCCCTCGGCTCGCAGTTCCGCCAGAAGTTCGGGAGTGAATGTCTGCCATGGCATGCCGTCTTCAGCCGCGGCGGTGGCATCCGACGGAGCCAAATGGCGGGCGGCTGCGAGACCCAGTCCCAGCCCGCCGAAAATCAGCAGCGTGGCAATTAGTCGGCTGACCAGCCGAATTGGCGGACGGCGAGTTGCCACGCCCCAGCGGCCGAGTATCCAGGCGCCGACACCGACTGCACTCATGACATACAATAGCAGAATCACCGCCGCTCCGCCACCCATGACGTGCAGGACATGCACCATGTGCAGAACCACCAGAATGAAAACCCAGCCCACGGCCTGCTTGAAACTCTCCATCCAAGCCCCAGGCTTGGGTATCCGGGAGAGCCATTGGGGAAAGGCCGACAGCAGCACATAGGGGGAGGCCATGCCCAGGCCAAGAGAAGTGAAAATTACCAGCGCCTCGAAGGGCGAGAGAGTCAGAGCGTAGCCCAGAGCCGCCCCCATGAAAGGAGCAGTGCAGGGAGTTGCAATCAGGGTGGCCAGGGCGCCGCTGAAAAAGGCGCCGGTCCAACCAGTGGAGCCTGATGGCTTACTGCCCAACCCCAGCCACGACACACCCACTTCAAAGACTCCGAAAAGATTCAGGGCGAGCAGGAAGAAAAGCACTGACATGGCAATCAGGAAAACCGGGGATTGCAGTTGGAATCCCCAGCCCAGTTGCTCGCCGCCCGCACGCAGAGCAATCAACAGTCCGGCCAAAACCCAGAAGGATGCCATAATGCCCAGGCCAAACAGTAGGCCATGATGTAAAACTTGCGCCTTCTGATCCTCGGCCTGCCGGACAAATCCCATGATCTTGATTGAGATAACCGGAAACACACAGGGCATCAGGTTAAGCGCCAGCCCCCCTATGAACGCAAAGCCCAGAGCCGCCAGCAATCCCAGGCCCGGTTTCGGCTCGACCACGCTGGAAGACACTATGCCAATCTCGCTTGCCGGTCTCACTTCGGTTTCGACATAAAGAGCTTTTCCCGAGTCGGAACCGTGCCATCCCGTCGATGCCACCAAAACTCCGCGCAGGCTTTCGACCGAGCGGTCAAACGCCGGGTCGCGCGTCAGGTTCAAAGCATATCCGCCCGCTAACTTGCGCCAGTTCTGTTCGGAGCCGTAGGCCAGCAGCCCGCTGTCCAAGGGGAAAAATTCCGCCTCCTCGACTTCATGGTCCAGTCCGTCCGGTGGTCGGACGAGAAGTTTGTAGCCGGTTTCGGTCGGAGTGGCGTCAACGTTCCAGCCACTGTTTTTCATCGGCCATTCCGCGCGGGCGGCGGTAAAAAGATGGCTCCTTTCCTGGTTCAGCTCCGGGGTTTCGGCGGTCACTGGCAAGGTCAGGGCGAATTCGGCTTCACCCGGCAGGCATTCCTCTTTGCACTCCAGCCAACTGACCCGCGCCTCCATGGTCGCGGTCACACCTGCGGACAAGTCGGCGGGCGGGGTGATTTCGACCATCAATAAAACTTCCCGCTCGAAACCAAATGAAACCAGGTGCCCCAGTCGAAGCCGTTCCGGGTATGGCCATTTGATCGGGCCCGCCGCAAACCCTTCCGGCAAGGCCCAGTCAATCGTCGTTTCCAAACCAGAATCGCCGGGGTTGATCCAGTAGGTGTGCCAATGCGGAGCGTGGTCGAGACGAACTCCGACCCAGAAAGGTTGTCCCGGTTGGATCGACTCCACCTCGCTGAGCAGTTCGGCCTCGACATTGTCAGAGCGCACCGGACCAGTCTCGGCCAGGCCAGCCAAGCTGGCCAAGCCGCTCAGGAAAAAAACCGCGGCGGTCAGCAGAGCAACCAAATTCAACCTTCCCAGATCATTGTTATCGGCAGGCATGTCAGATGTGTTGCCTTTCAATGGATAACCTTTATAAAATGAAAAAATGCACAACCTTTAATGCGACACTTGTGAATTGGCTTTAGTTCCAAGGCTGACGCATCACATGTCGTCAGGGAGTCAAAAGCTCGGAGAATGGTGCGGGACATGGTTGTTGGCTTTCTGCATTCGCCCCTTCTTGCAATTACAATTTTTGGCATTATTTTATTGAATTCTCGGATGCCAGCTCCGAAATTTCGCTTTTTTTGGTTGGATTACAATGGTCGAACGAGACAAATACGAAGCAAGGCTGCATAATGCTATTCGGCGCTCCCCCGTAACCGCTTTGCTGGGGCCGCGGCAGAGTGGTAAAACGACATTGGCACGCAGCATTGCGGCAACTCGGGACAGTACATTTTTTGATCTTGAGTCTCCGCAGGACATTCAGCGTTTGCAGAATCCCGAGCTTATGCTTGATCGACTTTCGGGGTTGGTTGTGATTGACGAGATTCAACTGATGCCGGAGCTGTTCCCCGTCCTCCGCGTCCTAGCCGACCGCAACGAAAGCAGAACTCGATTTCTGGTTCTGGGCAGTGCCTCGCCTTATCTGCGCGATGGCGCATCCGAATCCCTGGATGGAAGGGTGGAATTTGTCGACCTGACCGGATTCGAGATGGAAGAAGTCGGATCGGAAAATATCGAGCACCTATGGGGTCGCGGTGGTTTCCCCCGTTCTTTTCTGGCTGAATCGGAAGATGACAGTTTCGCCTGGCGCGAAGGGTTCGTGCGTACATTTCTGCAACGCGATCTGCCACAGTTCGGGATACAAATTCCTTCTACAGCCATGCGGCGTTTTTGGTCGATGCTAGCCCACTATCACGGTCAAAACTGGAATGCGTCGGAAATCGGACGCTCACTTGGACAGAGCGACAAGACGGTTCGCGCTTATCTTGACATTCTAACTGATACCTATATGGTTCGCCAGCTTCAACCATGGTTTGAAAATATCGGGAAGCGACAGGTTAAATCGCCAAAAATATATTTCCGCGACAGCGGCCTGCTGCATTGCCTTCTGATGCTTAGGAATTTTCATGAGCTATGCGGGCACCCTAAGCTGGGTGCCTCCTGGGAAGGCTTCGCCCTTGAACAAGTTTTAGCCGCAAGCGGGACAAAGGAGGCTTATTTCTGGTCGGTTCACGGCGGGCATGAGATTGACCTGCTGCTGTTTGATCAAGGAAAAAGGCACGGCATGGAATTCAAGTTCAACGAATCACCCAGGATCACTTCGTCGATGACAAAAACCAT
>SLNM01000087.1 GCA_007133055.1 Lentisphaeria bacterium | reverse complement strand
GTTTTCGGCCAATGCCTCGGTGAAGCATTCCGTGGCCAGAACGGTTTTGCCGGTGCCCGCCTGGCCCTTGAGCAAAGTCTTCCGAGCCGCCGGAAATCCGCCGTGCATAACTTCATCCAAACCCGCTACGCCAGTCGATACCTTGTCAATCGGACGAACTTGATAATCGGTGGATTGATTCATTGAAAATACCTTTCCAGAGCAAATCGAATCAGTGTATTTCAAATATGACCGGTGGCCGGGATTTTGTCAACCCCGTCGCAACGGATTATGTCATGCGTCAGCCAAAGATGCATCACTTGAAACTAACCATCGGAAAACGATTGCGGGCGACCAGCCTTCGCATGGCCTACGGCTTGGCAGGCGATAGCGGCAGACGATTTTCGTACCCAATCGCAATCCGCAATCGCCTGTCCACCGTCATCACCGCCTTGGCATGATGAATGGCCTTCGGCAACTTGCTGCCCTCCCGGGTACTGATCACAAGGCAATCCGCAGCTCATTGTGAACCTCGGTCACCCCGTCGGTAAAACTGGCGGCGCTGTCGGCAGCCTGACGGGCGGACCAGGTAGGCACGGTTCCGGTCAGGGTAAACACGCCATTGGTCACTTCCACCGTGACATCCTGCGGATCGACCAAAGGATCCCGGCGCAAGGCCGCGACAATATCCTCGGCAATCGCTTCGCTGTAGTCCCGCCGAAGATAAAAGAGCCCTGGGGCGGAGAGCCGCCGGGATTCGAGCCGGTGGGCCGGCCGGATGTGTCCTTCGATGACCCGGGTCGCTGATCTTTCTGGTCTGACATATTGCGCTCCGATTCTATGCTGCGCCCCTCCTGAAATAGATTGGCGCGTCGGCTGATGCGTCGAGCAATCCCCTTTCTATTCCTGGGCCGGCCACTGCCAGTCGCGGATTTCCGGCAGGTCCTGGCCGTACCGCCGAATATAATGATGGTGTTCGATCAGCTTGTCGCGCATTTCCTGTTTGACATATGCGGCATCCGCCCCCATCGCCGGCACCCGGTCTGCCACGTCGTTGACTAGATTGAACCGGTCAAGGTCATTCATCACCAGCATGTCAAACGGTGTGGTGGTGGTGCCTTCCTCCTTGTAGCCGCGAACATGCAGGTTGCGATGGTTGGCGCGCCGATAGCTAAGTTGATGAATCAGCGAAGGGTAACCGTGATAGGCGAAGATAATCGGCTTGTCGAGGGTGAAGATGGCGTCGAACTCGCGGTCGGACAACCCGTGCGGATGTTCCTCGGCCGGCTGCAGGGTCATCAGGTCGACGACATTGACCACCCGCACTTTCAACTGCGGCAGACGTTGCCGCAGATAGTCGGCTGCGGCCAGCGTTTCGATGGTTGGAATGTCGCCGCCGCAGGCCATCACCACGTCCGGCTCATCACCCTGGTCGTTTCCTGCCCAGGCCCAGATGCCGATCCCGGCGGTGCAGTGCTTGACCGCCGCATCCATGTCCATCCACTGCGGCTGCGGCTGCTTGCCGGCGACGATCACGTTGACGTAGTGGCGGCTGCGCAGACAGTGGTCGGTCACCGAAAGCAGGCAGTTGGCATCCGGCGGCAGGTAGACGCGAATGACATCCGCCTTTTTGTTGACCACGTGGTCGATGAAGCCCGGGTCCTGATGGCTGAAGCCGTTGTGGTCCTGGCGCCAGACCAGGGAGGACAGCAGGTAGTTGAGCGAGGCAACCGGGCGCCGCCAGGGGATCTGGTTGCACACCTTCAGCCACTTGGCGTGCTGGTTGAACATTGAGTCGACAATATGAATGAAGGCCTCGTAGCAATTGAACAGGCCGTGCCGGCCGGTCAGCAGGTAGCCCTCGAGCCAGCCCTGGCAGGTGTGCTCGCTGAGTATCTCCATCACCCGGCCGTCGGCGGACAGATTCTCGTCACAGGCCAGACGCTCCCCCATCCAGGCCCGGTCGGTGACCTCGAACAGCGCGTCCAGGCGATTGGAGGAGGTTTCGTCCGGCCCCATCACCCGGAAGTTGCGCCGCTCGGCATTGAGTTTCATGACATCGCGCAAGAAGCTTCCCATGACCCGGGTGTTCTCGGCGGTCGCCCTCCCCGGAGCCGGCACTTTGACGGCGTACTCGCGAAAATCCGGCATCCTAAGGTCTCTGAGCAGAATGCCGCCGTTGGCATGGGGATTGGCTCCCATCCGCCGCCGGCCGGTCGGCGCCAGGGCAGCCAGTTCCGGAAGCAGACACCCCTGCCCGTCGAACAATTCCTCCGGCCGATAGCTGCACAGCCAGCCCTGGAGCAGGCGCAAATGCTCGGACTTCTCATGCGGGGCGGCCACCGGCACCTGGTGGGATCGCCAGAAATCCTCGGTTTTCTTGCCGTCCACCTCGGCCGGACAGGTCCAGCCCTTCGGGGTTTTCAGAACCAGCATGGGCCAGGCCGGCCGCTGCACCCGGCCCCGTTCCCTGGCGTTCGCCTGGATCAGCTTGATTCGCTCGATTATCCGATCCATGGTCAAGCCCATTTGCCGATGCATCGGCATTGGTTCCGCGCCTTCCACCCAGTGCGGCTGGTAGCCGAGGCCGACCAGCAGGCTGGTCAGTTCCTCTTTCGGCAGACGACCTAAAATGGTCGGATTGGCAATCTTGTAGCCGTTCAGATGCAGAATCGGCAGGACCGCGCCGTCGCGGGCGGGATTGAGAAACTTGTTCGAATGCCAGGCCGCGGCGAGCGGGCCGGTTTCCGCTTCGCCGTCGCCGATCACGCAGGCCACCAGTAAGTCCGGGTTGTCGAAAGCCGCGCCAAAGGCGTGGGAGAGCGCGTAGCCCAGCTCCCCCCCCTCGTGGATCGAGCCGGGCGTTTCCGGCGCCGCGTGGCTGGGCACGCCGCCGGGAAAGGAGAATTGGCGAAACAACTTGCGCATGCCCTCCCGGTCTCGGCTGACATCGGGGTACAATTCGCTGTAGGAACCCTCCAGCCAGGTGTTGGCGACCATGGCCGGGCCACCATGGCCGGGACCACAAATATAAATGACATTCAAATCGTCCCGCCTGATCACGCGGTTCAAATGGGCGTAGATAAAATTCAAGCCCGGACAGGTGCCCCAATGCCCCAGCAGACGCTTCTTGACGTGCTCCGGCCGCAAGGGCGACTCGAGCAGCGGATTGTCGCAAAGATAAATCTGACCGACCGACAGGTAGTTGGCGGCCCGCCAGTAGGCGTCGAGCAACTGCCACTGCCGCTCCGCAAGCTCCGCCTGAGAAGGGGGGGATGGCGGGTTGTTTTCTTTTTTTGTCATCGTCTGTCATCCTTTCATTGCTTTTTCTCCGTCTCCCTTCAATATGTCCGAAAAAGCCCCATGCCACCCTGCGCGACCAACTGAAACTCGCCCTCGCAAACCCTTATTTCTTCGAATATATTGCAGACACGGGCTGCCTTCCTGTTTCCAGGGATTCTTTTGAAGCATACACAGAATTTCTCATAGGTGCTTTTAGATGAGTCGGAAAACAAACGCCACTACTTGCTCGCTCGGCCTGCGGCCTGTGCCCGGTTCACCCGATTTGCCTGATCGGTATGATCCGCCCGATCCGCCCGATCTGTCCGATCTGTCCGATCTGTCCGATCTCCGGAAACTCTCGCCTGCCAGGGATATTCACTTCGCCCTTCCCGGCGGCAATCTGGATGCTGTTTTGCCGACAACTTGAAAATTAAGCGGAAAAGCAGCCGGAAATCAGGGAAAGGCGCATTCTCAGAGCCGCCGGATCATGTCATCTTTTATTCAAGCAACCAAACAACATAGGCGGAGAGACACTATGCAGCCTTTCAAGGAAGACTCAGCACAGGCCCAGGCAATCAAAGATTATATTTTAGAGGAGTTCACACCGCACTACGAGGAAGCGCCGAACACCCGCGAATCACATCCGGCCTGGGCGCGACTGTGCGAGATGGGAACGCAATTATGGCTGGACACCGGAGACTCCGATGCCATCAGTAAGCTGTGGACCCGCGATTTCAGCGCCGTCACCACCAACAACACACTGCTCAACCAGGAAATACAAAAAGGCGCCTACGACCGGCTGATCCCGCAGGCTGCGGCTAAGCTGAACGAGCTGGGCCAGCTGAACCAGGAAACCATGAGCATGGAACTGGCCTTTATACTCAATGCCCGGCACGCCTTGAACCTGGTCGAGCAATTCGACGCCTTTGTCTCGGTGGAGGAACATACCGCCCTGGCCGACCAGGTTGAAGCGGCGGTGGTCTATGCCAGGCGCTATCATCGCATCTGTCCGCGTCGCTTCTACGTCAAGATTCCACTGACTCCGGCCGGAATTCTGGCCACCCGCCAACTCTCGCTGGAAGGAGTGCCGGTAAATCATACGCTGGGCTTCTCGGCCCGTCAAAATTATTTGGCCGCACGCATTGCCGCCCCGGCCTTTGTCAATGTTTTTCTCGGACGTCTCAACAGTTTTGTTGCCGACAACCAGCTCGGCGATGGTGACTATGTTGGCGAAAGAGCCACTGTCGCCTCCCAGCGGATGGTGCGTCACTTGCGCGAGAGCCAGGGTCTGTCCACCCGCCAGATCGGCGCCAGCCTGCGCACCCCCGATCAGGTCAGCAACCTGGCCGGCATTGATGTGCTGACCATGCCGGGCAAGGTGGCGCGCGGCTTTCGGGACACGGTCGAAAACACCGGGGAGATAGTCGACGGGATGGCCTGCGACTACCGGCCGGGCTTGAAGCAAACGGTCGATCCGCAGGCCATCCGCCTGCCGACTCTCTGGGAGGTGCCGGAGGATTTTGTCCAGACTGTCGAACGACTGAGCGATGAGAACCTCGATCAGTTCACCCCGGACGACCTGGTTGAATTCATGGCCGAACACGGCTTCGCCGATCTCTTCCCCCGCTGGACCAAACAACACCGGCAGACCAGTGCCGAGGAGGGGAAAATTCCTCGTCTTGACAACTGGTCCGACCTTTTGCATTCCGGCGAGATCGGACTGGATGCGCTGATCAACCTGGCCGGACTCAACAGCTTTGCCACGGATCAGAAGAGCATGGACCAGCGAGTGAAATCGCTTCTGGCTTGACGGAGAGCCCCGTTTCGTGACAACCGACTTTTTAAAAACAGGAGAGATGCTCATGAATGCTGATTTAAAAGAAAAAGTGGCTCTGGTTACGGGGGGAGCGAACGGCATTGGCCGAGCAACCTGCGTGGCTTTTGCCAAACACGGGGCCCGGGTGGCGGTTTCGGACATCGATGAGGAAGGCGGTGAGGCAACGGTGCGGCTGGTTGAGGAAGCGGGCGGCGAAGCCATTTTTTTGCCGTGCGATGTAGCGGAGATTGAACAAGTCAAAAACCTGGTCGAACAGACGGTCAGGCGTTTTGGCGCCCTGCACTGCGCCTTCAACAACGCCGGCATCGAGGGCAGGAATGCGGTTGCCGCCGAATGCACCGAGGATAACTGGGACCGGGTCATGGCGATCAACCTGAAAGGCGTTTGGCTTTGCATGAAATATGAAATACCACGTATTTTACAGGCTGGCGGCGGCAGCATAGTCAACTGTTCGTCGGTCGCCGGGCTGGTTGGTTTTCGCGGACTGGCCGCCTACTCGGCCAGCAAGCACGGTATGCTGGGGCTGACCAAAACAGCGGCGCTGGAATACAGCGAGCGGGGAGTCAGGGTCAATGCCATCTGCCCCGGCGTGATCCGCACTCCAATGGTCGACCGGGTCTCTGGCAACGACCCGGAGATCGAGAGGCAGTTTGTCGCCCTGCAACCGATCGGCCGGCTGGGCGAGCCGGAGGAAATTGCCGAAACCACAGTCTGGCTGTGCTCGGACAGAGCCGCCTTCATCACCGGGGTCGCGCTGCCGGCGGACGGCGGCTTCGTCGCCCAGTAAAAGGCCGAGATGCCAGGCCGACGGGTACAGGGAGTTGCCAAATAGGCGAATCGAGCCAATTGTAGGTTGGGAATCTGTCCCGACCAGGCTCGATTCGCATGGTCGACTCGGATAGTCGACCTACGGAAAGCGCATTTCGCAATTGTCTCCGTCGAAAAAAACAAGGAGTTGCGATATGATCGAATTGAAGACAGACAAGCAGAGCAACGTTGTTGAGGTGAAAATTTCCGGCAGGCTCGGCAGGCAGGGCTATTTGGAATTTGTCCCTGAGCTGGAACGATTGATCGAACAGCATGACAAGGTGCGCCTGCTGGTGGAAATGGAGGATTTTCATGGCTGGGGGGCCGGGGCGCTTTGGGAGGACACCAAGTTCGCCGTGAGGCATTTCCGGGATATCGACCGGCTGGCCATGGTAGGTGAAAAGAAATGGCAGAAGGGCATGGCCGTGTTCTGCAAACCTTTCACCACCGCTGAGATCCGCTATTTCGAGAAGGGAGAACTGAACTCAGCTAAAAAGTGGCTGGCCGAAACGCTTTGATGAGGCATACCTTCCGGCGAAGACATTTTCGCCGGAACCTCCGACAAAGCGCCAGTGCGCCCGCGGGGCAATGGCTGAAGGCAGAGGTCAAAACCTGTCCCGCAACGACCCCCCATTGAATAGCCGGGTTCGGGGATCGCCGGCACCGTCTTTTACCGGCGCCGCCAGCGAAAGACCGCCTTTTCCAGTTCCACCACGCCGAATACGGCCAGTCCCGCCAACCCGATCCACAGCCACTGACGCAGCTCTACCGGGCCGGTTCCGAACAGTCTTTGTCCCGGCTCCCAGTAGGTGAAGATCGCCTGGAGAAAAGCCAGCACACCGATCATCAGGAGAACTTTCCGGTTGCCCAGAATGCCGTCCAGGGAAATCGAGGAGCGCTCGAAGAAACGAGTGCTTAACAGATAGAAAATCTGGCCGCAGACAATTGTATTGACGGTGATCGAGCGCGCCGTTTCGATCGCCACCGTGTCCCGATAGCGTAGAAACATGGCCAGAGCAGCACCTCCTATGACCAGCGAAACCAGGACTACGCGCCAGATCAGGAAACTAGTGAGAATCGGCTGCTCCGGCGGCTTGGGAGGACGCTGCATAACCTGGACTTCGGACGGTTCGAAGGCCAATGCCAAAGCCAGGGTTACCGCCGTCACCATCGGGATTTCCCTTGAATAAGCGTCGTCTATCTCTTACCATTCTCTGACTGGCCCTTCGGAATTTCCTTCCCGGCTTGCACGGTATCAAAACCGCATTATGTTGGAGCCATCAAACAAACGGCGGAGGCGGAGGGGCGATGGAAGAATGGCCGGAACGCTGATCAACAAAGGAAAGATAGTCCTGCACCGGTGGATGTCAAGTGAAACAGGAAACAGGAAAATTTCTGTGTTCGGGGCAGAGCAAACCCTTGGGAAATCACGCAAAGAAAGGGGAAACTGGGGAATTAGGATCATTTGCCTTCATTGGCAGTTGCAATAATTTTATTATAGTTGTTGTCAACCGATAGCCCGGACTAGGCATAAGCCGCATCCGGGTCTGCCTCGTTATTATAGCTAAAGAAAGCGCAAAAACATGGCGTAGCCGCTTGGAGCGGCCGCGAACCGTCGGTAATACGGTCGTCCTGCCTGACCACTTCCGAAGTGGTCAGGTGAGCGGAGTATTGCCCTTTGACACGCTTAGCGCGAATCGTCAGGCAGAAGGATATTCACTCTAAGAAAATTCTCCAGCAGGAGCGAAAAACTTAAGTGTATTCCTAACAACAACTAAACCTACGCAGACCCCGGGGATACACAGACCCCGGGGATACAGAACTAAACCTACGCAGACCCCGAAGACAATAAATGGCTTGTAAACGTACGTCCCCAATGCAAACCCAGGCGCGGGGACGGGGACGGGGACGGCACGGCGGATTGAGCGTGCCTTTTATAGCCCAGCATCCATTGGTTGGGCTTGCTGTTCTTGCCTGACTTGCCACTTGGCCTCGATTGTGTCTGCTGACAAGTCCGCGCCGCAGCTCCATTCGATGAAGTAACCTCCGTTGCGAACGCGGGAAAACTCCGACCATTCGGTCAATGGGCGAAAGGCCGGGGAATCGAAATAGGGACGCACATCAAATGTCCCATGACGACCGTCATCGGAGACAATTGCCAGCCGTCCCGGAGATGTAGCTTTCACTTCAGTTATCATCATTGATCCAACCCTCGGATTGGGAGTGGCTGCTGGCCGTTGACGGCCAGTTCCCAGTCGGCCATCAGGTCTTCCTGGTGAATCTCAATCCAAGCCACTACAAGTTTATGTTTATTTGGCGGAAGACCTCCCGCCAACACTGCGCCATCTTGTATGGAATATACTGCCACTTTCCCTTGGTAGTCTGCATGGATGTGCGGAATATGATGCTTGTCCGTGTCATGGAAAAACATCCTGATCAGAACCCCGTAGAACATCGATATGGTCGGCATAGCAATCTCCACAATCGGTTTCCGTTTTGAACAAAAACAATCTATAGCGGATTTACGGGGTTGCAAGTTGAGGCTTCGCACAAAAACACATGCCTGCAGGGACGCGGCGGCCGCAAACCGCCAGTAATACGGTCGTCCCCGGCCGTATAGGTGTTCGGGGTGCGTTCTACGGGCGGGGACGCCCGTAGGTACAATGGGTATGCACGGTCGTCCCCGGCCGTGCCGCCGCGAACCGCCGGTAATACGGTCGTCCCCGGCCTGACCACTTCGGATGTGGTCAGGTGAAGTTTTTAAGGGGTCAGACCCCGCAACCCACGCGGGAGCAGGCAGAGGAATCGGTGTCGATCTACCATAAGATGGTTTGATGGAGTGGTCATAGCAACTTATCTATTCGGAATTTCCTTCCCGGCTTGCATAGTATCAAAACCGCATTATGTTGGAGTCTTCAAACTGGCGGGCGGCGACCCATGGGGCGACGCTGAAAACGGGAAGGTTGCAGAAGTTTAAGAAGTATGTTCAACACAGAAACAAAAATAAGGAAAAGTTAATTATGCAAAGTGTTCTTTTTAGCTTTTTGGCTGGTGTTTCGACGGTGCTCGGAGTTTTTGTACTGCTGCTGTTCGGCAGGCCCAGCAAGCGGGTTCTGGCGGGTTTGCTTGGGTTTGCCGGCGGTATCATGATCGCGATTTCGCTTTTTGAGCTGATTCCTGAATCTGTGGATTTTGCCGGCGTACCAGGCGCGGCATTGGGTTTTGTCCTGGGAGTGGCGTTGATGTTCACTGTCGATCGCACGGCGCCGCACGCGCATGTTTATTCCCCCGAGTCTTTGGAGGTGGAGAATCCTGCGCATGCGCCCGCGTCCAGGAATCCTTTGATGCGCACCGGCTATCTGGTGCTTTTCGGGATTGCTCTGCACAACCTTCCCGAGGGGGTGGCGATCGGAGCTGGGCTGGAGTCCAGCCCTAAGCTTGGACTGGCCGTGGCGGTGGCGATTGCTCTGCACAATATTCCGGAAGGACTGGCGATCGGGGGACCATTGCGTTCCGGCGGACTGGGCATAGGTAGAATTATTCTGCTGACATTGGCGGCCGGGCTGATGACCCCCGTGGGCGCCATTATCGGCCAGTTGTTTTTCAATATTTCGGAGGCCTTTGTCGGCGGCGCCCTGGCTTTTGCCGCCGGCGCTATGATCTATATTGTGCTCGACGAGCTGGTGCCCAACGCCAACAAACTGCATCCGCACTGGGCCAACATCGGCATTAATTTCGCAATTCTACTCGGGTTTATATTGTTCTTGCTATAAAGCAGGGCATACCATTTGCACTTTAACAAGGGGATCTGATTCCGTTTCGCAATCAAAGTGATCGAGATTAGGGCGAAAGTTTAGGGTGAAAGATTAGGAAAAATCAGCACAACCTTTATCTTTTGCCTTAATCTTTCGCCTTAATCGATTCAATCATCTTGAATGCAACTAGAACCGACCAAGCCATTAGCCCGGAAACAATGCTCTGCGAAACTGTCCATACCCTGCCGGAAAACCGGCGTAACAAGCGACGAACCACTGTGGTCATGTCGATTACGGCTATAACTGCGGTGGTCGAGATTAACATGGGAATGGTCTCCGGCTCGATGGCTTTGCTGTCTGACGGCATTCATACGGGAACGCATACCCTGGCATTTCTCTTTACGCTGATCGCCTATGCCTTCGCGGAACGTCATGCCAGGAACAAGCGGTTCACGTTCGGCACCGGGAAGGTCGGTGTTCTGGCGGGTTACACTTCCGCCATCGGCCTGGTCATCACCGCCGGATTCATGGTCAGAGAATCCATTCTTCGCCTGATCTCACCCACAGATATCCGGTTCCGCGATGCGTTGATCGTCGCGGCCATAAGTCTCATCATCAACGTCTTTTGTGCTCTAATCCTGTCCGACAAACATCAGCGCCAGCATGATCGTGGCCATAATCACCATCACGACCACAACCTGCGCGCGGCCTATCTGCATGTGCTGACCGATGCGCTCACGGCGGTGCTGGCCATCATCGCGCTGCTGGCGGGGATGTTGCTGGGCATGGTCTGGCTTGACCCGGCCGTAGGCATCGTCGGAGCCGCAGTGATTCTGCGCTGGGCCTGGAGCCTTCTCACCAGCACCGGTCGAATTCTGTTGGATTACAACGAGGACAATGATTTGATCGAGGAAACCAAGGGGATATTCCGGGACAGCGGGGTCGAGCACATCCTCGATTTGCATGCATGGCGTGTTTCTACCCAACAGCGCTTTCTGATGGCTACTGTGCAAGGTGGCTGCATAGAGAAGGAGCCGATGCTCGACAAACTGCGTGCAACCAACCACTTCGCCCATATCACCATCGACATTCTCTGCGACCATGAAGGCGGCAAGTCCTGATTTAAATTTGACCCCTTATAATCTCTTAGAACAAAACAGATGCGCCACAATGGCTTCGCCCGGAGGGTGCGAAATTCGGCCATGAATTCTGCACCAATGTGATTTTTCATGACAAATCCTCTATCGAGTTGAATATAAATATATAATGACGCATGGCCGAATTCGCATGAATGAATCAGGCTAGAGCAGGAAAGCACCCAGCAGCAGGAGGCCGAAAAGCATCTGCAGTCTTGCCGTCAGTATGTCCAGCCGCTGAAATTGTCCATGATCCTCCGACTTTCGACCGGAGGCAGTACGAGACAAGGAGATAGCCGTCGGCAGCAGGAGCCATGTCAAGCCGCTCCAGGCC
Source organism: Lentisphaeria bacterium (assembly GCA_007133055.1). GTDB lineage: Bacteria > Verrucomicrobiota > Lentisphaeria > Oligosphaerales > PUNB01 > SLNM01. The sequence continues at coordinate 8,769 of SLNM01000087.1, read as the reverse complement.
GGAGCGATCAGCGGGCTTCCGGGAACAGTTCCCAGCGCCACGTAGATTCCCACCAGTAAAAAGGAGCCGAGAACAAGAACCCGGTAATATTGGCCCGACCATCGATGGCCAAGCCGGCAGGCGAATGTGCGGCATTGTCCCCGGGTGTCAGTTGCCATGTCGCGCCAATTGTTGGCATGAAGAATACCCGCGGCAAGCAGAGCCGTCGGCAGGCTCCAGTAAGCGGGAATCCAGGAAAAAGCGCCGGACTGTATCCAGTACCCGCCCAGGGTCGGCAGAGGGCCGAAGGACAAGAACACCGCCAAATCCCCAAGCCCTCTCCCCTTGAGGTGGATGGATGGAACCGTGTAGGCCACCGCGAAAAAGGCGCCGGCCGCGCCCAGAACCAGGACCATCAAACCGTGCTCCACAAACAACCAGGCCGCGCAGCCCATACCCAAAGCCAGAAAAACCAGAGCGGCTCGCAGCGCCTGCGAAGGTGAAATATCTCCGCGCACTACCGCACCGCTGCCCGGGCCGGCGATCCGGTCCAGTCCTTGCCGGTAGTCGAAGGCATCGTTGATCAGGTTGCCGCCGGTGTGCAGACAAAGCACCGTCGTAACAGTCAAAGCGAACCACGGCCAGTGCCAGCCAAACCCCTGATGCCGGGCCAAAACGAAGCCAAGCACAACCGAAAGCAAGGAAGCGCCATAGGCCCATGGGCGCACGGCGACAATCCAAATTTTCAGCCGCTCCATTGAATGGCCCTCGCTTGCAAGCGCCATTGGAGCGCCCGGCAAAAGTTTGTCGAAAAAACGTATTCTGTGCTCATAAAAGCGAGGCCTGGACTACAAAACCAGCAGTCCGATCCACAGCACCGCCGCCTCCAGTAGCGCAATGACGAACCATGGTTCAGCGTCCTGGTTGTCCAGCCAGGACCAGCGCACACTGCCGGAGCCGACCATCCAGGCCGCCAGCAATCCGAGCAGCGCCGCGGCGATTCGGCTGAGCGCCACGCCCACCGGCAATACAATCAACAGCGCCACCAGCCAATACTGCCAGGCACCCTCGCCCGCTCCGCTTTGACGGCGGCTGGACTCGGCCAGGGCAGTGGTTGCCAGTACGGGGGGGATAATCAACCAGATCGTTCCTGAATATACAATCAAGCCGAAAACGCCTGCCGTCATCGCCAGCAACCAACCCATGCAGAGAATCTGTGGCAGGCGCGCCACCCCTTGCAACCAGGGCTGCCCGCTCTTCTCCCGGCTGATCTCCCAGGCGGTGCCGGCCTCGGCCAGCGCCTTCAACCTACGACCGCGCATTGACCACACATAGAAAAAAACAATCACCACGCCGCCGATCAACCCAGCCAGCAAAGTCCTGGCGATCAACAGTTGCAACAGCCCGGCCAGCAACCAGCAGGCCAGGCCGACAATCAACCCCACCAGTGGCATCGCCCACAGAACCCTGGTTTGATCGCGGGGTTCGTTTTCCACCGGCAAAGGCCAGCGCAGCAACGCATTCCAGGCTACTTTGAACTCATTCATCAGACTGACTCCTGATCATTCGTACGATAACCGCTATTAGACTAATTATTGGCGTGAAAAGGCCGCTGCGACAAACCAGCAACTGGCAACCCGCAACCAGAAACGCGAAGCTTCGCCACCCCGGGTATCGGCTGCAAGCTGTTGAGATTGCGTGCAATGGCGACTCGCAGTAGATGGCTCGTGAATTATTCAGGCTAGCTGCAGAGGTCGCAATATTTCTTATATCCTTCGTCCCAAACGATCTTGTCCTGAGGTTCATATTCCTGTGTGTCAAAGGAATTACGCACCACCTGTCGCAAGTGCTCGAGGTCGGTGACTTCTCTGACCGCCATGGCTTGAGTGAGAAGATTGCCGGTGGCGGTAGCCTCGACCGGTCCGGTTATCACCTTGCGCCCGATGGCGTTGGCGACATACTGGTTGACCAGTCTGTCCTTGGTGCCGCCCCCGACCAAGTGAAGAACCTCCACCGGGTCATCGGTAACCTGTTCCAGGTTCTCGACCGCCTGACGATAGCGGAACACCAGAGAATCAATGGCGCAACGAACAATCTGGCCGGGGGTTTCCGGTGCCGCCTGCCGATGATCCCGGCAGAACTGCCGAATGCGCTGCGGCATGTCGCCTGGAGCCATGAAGGATGCGTGATTGGGATTGACCAGGGAACGGAAAGGCTCGGCGGCGGCGGCAGATTTACTCAGCTCATCAAAGCTATAATTTTTCCCCTGCCGTTTCCAGGTGTTCCGGGACTCCTGCACCAGCCACATTCCCATAATATTGGTAAGGAAGCGAATACGTCCCTCAATGCCGCACTCGTTGGTGAACTGGGCCTGCATCGCCTCTTCGTTCAACAAAGGGCTGTCCAGCTCTTTACCCAGCAGGCTCCAGGTTCCACTGCTCAGATAGGCCCATGACTGGTCGGCGCGGGCCGGCACGGCCGCCACCGCCGAAGCGCTATCGTGCGAACCTACCAGAATCACCGGGAACGGCGCACACTGCAGCTCCTGGCAAATTGATTCATGCAGGGTGCCGACGACGGTGCCGGATGGTTTTATATCTGGAAAAATATCGGTTGGCAGGTTCAGTTTCTCGATCAAGTCCCAGGCCCATCCCCGGGTTACCGGGTTGTAGGCCTGAGTAGTGCTGGCAATCGTCAGCTCAGCCGAAATGTCGCCGCAGAGCATATATGTCAAGGCATTGGGAGTCAATAACATGCGGTCGGCTATAGTGAGCGCCGGATCGTCGTTGTGACGCATCGCCAGCAATTGAAAGATGGTGTTGAACGGCAGGAACTGAATGCCGGTGGCCTGGTAGTATTCAAAGCGGGAAATTTCTGCAAAGGCATAGTCGAAGACATTGTCGGTGCGGGTGTCTCGGTAGTGATAGGGGAAGCCAAGAAAGCTGCCATGGCGGTCGAGCAGGGAAAAATCAACGCCCCAGGTATCAATCGCCAGGCCGGACAGAGGGATGTCCCGGGCCGCCACTTTGGCGATGCCCTTCTTGATTTCCTCCAGCAGCCCCAGCAGATTCCAATGCAAATTGCCGCATACTTTGACGCCACCATTCTCGAAGCGGTGAACTTCCTCCAGATTCAGCTTGTCATCCTGCAACCGCCCCAGAATGGCCCGGCCACTCGAAGCGCCCAGGTCTATCGCCAGAAAATTCTTCATTTCATGCATCTCCCATGTCTTGTCCACAGCTTCACATACGTATTTTCACATGAAGCTACACACTTATCCATTGCTGCCGGATTTCCCCCTTGCCAGGATCGGGAATGTCCAGAACATTGACCATACCTTTGACCGTCAGCGATCCGGCGCAAATCTCCCACCCACCACTTGCCTCGCGATGCACGAACGGGCTATGAATATGCCCGCACAGTGAGACATCCAGGCGGCCGTCACGCAACGCATCCAATACCATAACACCATGGTTCAGCCGCCTCCGCCGCGACAGCGGCCGACGCAGCCGATCCCGAGTCGGATAATGACCGAGTAGAATCCGCCGAACGCCAACATCGCGTGGCTGATCCAGCCATCGACGGAAGAAGTCTGCGCAGGGCGCAAAATCACCGGAGGACAGATAAATGTTGGTGGGCCGGCATTCGTCGCATAACATAAACTCATGATGATCGATGGTTACCGTCAACGGCAGATCCCCGATCTGCCAGCGATTGCGATTCAGTCGCTTAAACGTGTCGTGGAAAAACCTCTGACAATGGTGATCCCGGACATAATGATCATGATTGCCGGGAACATAAATAAAATCAAACTGCGGATTGTCGATCAAAGGCTGCAGAGATTGCTCAGCCCGCTTGAATTCCCGCTCGGAACCAACGCTGGCAATGTCGCCGGTGCAAACCACCAGTTGCGGACGCAGCCCGGCAATCGTCTCCAATGCCCGTCCGAGAAATTCCCGGTGCATCTGTCCGCGCCGACGCAGAGCGTAGTTGATCAAACCAAGAATGCGCTTGTCAAAGAGAGCCCGATAAAATTGTTCCGGCCAAAGACACAGATGTATGTCGGAAAAATGAACCACTCGCATGCTGTCAGGATCGCCTCATCAACTCACGGTTAAACCAAACAAAACTCCGCCTCTCCGCACCAGGCGGAGCCGAGGGGAATCCGACGCGCCAGACAACGCCGCCCGCGGCGGTGGTTGCCGCTCCGGCCGGGCGCTCACGACCGATGCGACCGGAGCCGCCCCGCGACAAAGAAGCGGGCGCGCTGCCGGCTTGCGGCTCCGCCGCCCCGCGGATACGGTTCCTTTATCGCAGATCAACGATCACTTCCCTGACCCTGGGCAGTTCCTCGAGCCAGGCTCTGGCCAAACTGCCCCCGGCATTGCGCAAACGCTGTTCGGCGGTATCCAGCATTTCCCCCCGAGACAGTAGGTAGGCACCGACCATCAGATCCCGCTCGGACTGGTCGGAATCAGCGCCTTCCCGATGATGCCATGCCGAATCAATCAAGCTGACCACCCGGCGCGGTTCCAGGGAGTCGATACTGACGGTGATTGGCTGCCGACGTTCGCCAACCAGCTCGCCAGCCCGGTAAACCGGCTCGATTATTTCCGCGGAGATCATAACCCGGTCGATGGAAACAATCTGTCCGGGTCGAATCTGACCAGGCGCGACGAAGCGCATTCCTTGCAGCGCATCCCCGGTGCCCCGGAAAGTGTTCAAAGCCTGCTCCGCCTTTGCCAGCATGGCAATTTGATTGCCGGCCCAGTCCCTGAAGTCGGCTTCTTCAGAGGAAGCCATGACAGCGTATTCAATGCGTGCCTGGGCGAAGTTATTCTGCCGGGACCGCCGGACGGTTTCCCTTCGCAGTCGCTCCTGCTCACGCTCCAATCTTTCCCGCCGACGCTGCCGAAGTTCTCTCTCTATTCTTTCCCGCTCCTCTCTTTCCGCTGCCAGCGCATCCTGCCTGGCCTGCTCCTCCAGGCGAGCCTGCCTTTCCTGCTCCTGTGCGATTAACTGGCGGGACCGCCCCCGCCATCTTTCCAATTCCTGGTCCCACTGCTCGGCCCGCAATTCCCGGGCCTGCGCCTCCAATCGGGGCGCGGCCAGTGTGCGCAAATGCTCGACGGCCTCCGGATAGTCGGAATATTCTTGTACCGCCGCACGCAGAGCGCTGAGTGCCTGCCCTCGGGGCATTTCCGCCACATCATTCTCCAATTCATTGAATTGCAAAGTCTGTTCGGGACTCATCCCGAAGCGTGGCTCGACCACCGGGCCACGCTGCTGAAAGTAATAGTAACCGCCTGCACCAACTGCGGCCAGCAGGAACAATGGTAGTACAATCAGGATTATCCAGCGCCGAGATTTCGCCCCGTCGGAATCCTTTGCCTTCCTCTTGCGGGCCCGGCGACTTTGATGCACCCGCCGACTCGAGGCATTGGCTGCAAAGCGATTGCTGCTACCACCGCTGAATTTCAGCCGGCGCCGGGAGGAACCGTCGCCGCCCTCCGTCAACGGCGGCGCCTGCTCCGACGATTCCTCGGCCGAGGCGGCGGCAGTTTTCGAAACGGAAGACTGAGTTCCTCCGGAATTCGCCTGCGTAGAGCCCGAGGAAGAAGTCTTGCTTAACTTGAGCTTTTTGCGGGATGGCTGCTTCTCCGTCCCTGCCTCCCCGCCGCGAACCCGAAGGCCCTGAACCTGGCGGAAGATCATTTGCCGCTTCTTGAAACTTTCCTCCTCCTGTTCCTGCTCAGGAGTGACCACCGCCGCCATCTCCTCCTCGACTCTTTCCAGGTCAATCGGAATTTCATATTCCTTCAACGGCCGTCGCTCCGGGAACTCGCCATTCTGCACCAGGGCGATATCGCTCAACAGCTCGGCCGCCGATTGATACCGGTGCCCCGGACGCTTGGCCATCATCACGCGAATCAACTGACATATTGGTTCCGGCAGATCATCCACAATCGACTTCGGAGACGGAAGCACTTCGGATATATGCTTGCGAGCAGTCTCGGCCGGAGTCTGGCCGCTGTACGGACATTGCCCCGTGATCAGATGAAAAAGCGTGGCGCCCAAACTGTAGATGTCGGACCGATTGTCCGCCGTATAGCCTAACAACTGTTCCGGCGCCACGTACTGAGGAGTGCCGAAAATCTCCCCGGAATGATCCTCCATAATGTCATCGCGAACCCGGGCCAATCCCAAGTCGGCCAGCTTAACCTGGCGCTTCGCGGTGATGATTATGTTGTCCGGCTTGATGTCGCGATGCACCAGCCGCTTGTTGTTCCAGGCAAAATCCAGGGCGGCGCAGATTTCCTGCACAATGCGCAACGCATGCTCGGCGACAAACCTGCCGCTGTGCGAGATCACCGTTTTAAGCGTGTTCCCCTGCACGTACTCCATGGCGAAATAGCACACCCCCTCCTCTTCGCCCACGGCATAGGCCTGAACAATGTTGGGATGGTTCAACTGAGCAGCGGCGCGAGCTTCCTGAACAAAGCTCTTGATGAAATTGGCATCCTTCGCAAAGCGGTCATGCAATATCTTCAGCGCCGCCGGCCGGTCAAGAGACAACTGATGGGCCAGGTACACCGAAGCCAGCCCCCCCTCGCCAAGCGGGCGCTCAACGACAAAGTCCCCGATTACCGAACCGCTGTCCAGGCGGCCCGAAGGAACCACCACCACCTTGCTGCAATTGCCGCAGGCCACAGGCTGACCCATTTCAGAGTCTTCAATCGCTACCACGCTCATACAATTGTTACATTGAAAACGCATATCTTGATTACGCCCCTCGCATTAATTGTCGCCAAATCACACCCAGCCACAGGTGTCTCGGCACAACTGCTCTACAATAGCCGGTTTTTCGATTTCGGCAACTCACTGTTTCTTTGTTGGCCGTAATGCGTCAGCGACCGGGAAATACTATCCAAGACCATTGGATGATGTTCGACCACGGCAAATCGGTTCTAGTTGCATTCTCGCCGAGCGCGTTCATATTAAGACTTCTGTCAACGCAGATACAAAATGCAGCCACCAGCAAAAGGAATCGTGTCATGATCGTACCCACCAACGAACTCTTTAAGATCGCCTACGGCAAGTTTGCCATCGGCGCCTACAACATCAACAATCTCGAACAGTGCATGGGCTTGTTCCGTGGCAACCTGGACAGCCAGGCTCCGTTTATCATTCAGATCAGCAAAGGCGCCCGGTCGTACACCCATAAGACCATGCTCGAGGGCTTGATCCGGTCGGCCGAGCAGGTTTTTCCGGAAGCGATTTTCGCGGTCCATTTGGATCACGGAGACGAAGAAACCTGCTACGACTGCATTGACAGCGGCTTCTACAGCTCGGTCATGATCGACGCCAGCCACGAAGACTTCGATACCAACATCGCCGTCACCCGTCGGGTGGTCGAGGCGGCCCACCCCAAAAATATTTCCGTGGAAGCGGAACTGGGGCAGCTCGGCGGAGTCGAGGAGCATGTTTCGGTCAGCGAAGCCGATGCCAAGCTCACCGACCCCGCACAGGCCAGGGAGTTCGTCGAGCGTTCCGGCTGCGACTCCCTGGCCTGCGCCATCGGCACCAGCCACGGCGCCTTCAAATTCAGCGGCACCCAGGGACTGCATTTCGATGTCCTGCAGGAAATCCAGAAGCGCCTTCCCGAATTCCCTCTGGTGATGCACGGCAGCAGCTCGGTGCCGCAGGAGGAGGTCGAGCGCATCAACCAAGCCGGCGGCAACCTTCAGGGAGCCAAAGGAGTGGACGCCGATCAATTCAAGCAGGCGGCCAGAACCGGCGTGGTCAAGGTCAACATCGACACCGATGGAAGACTGGTCTGGACCAGGGTCCATCGCGAGTACTTTGTCGAACACCCGGAAAACTTCGACCTGCGCCCGCCAGGCAAGGTGTTCATGAGCGAGTATGCCAAGTTCATTGCCGGCAAAAATGAAAAGCTCGGCAGCGCCGGCACTCTGCCCAATGTGCGCAAGCAGCTTGCATAATCCGAAAAAAGAGCTATAGTGACCATGACATCAGACAAAGCGTGGGTTTCCCGCGTTCGTGAAGAAGTCCGAGGGTAACCGAAAGTCAACGGTTTCGGCGAGGCGGACTGATTCGCAGATTTTATTGGAAGTAGAAGTTATTAATCTCTGACCTTACTCTGCTACGAAGCCGCAAGGCTTCACTGTTTAGATTTAGCAGAGATAAAACTTCTACTTCCTTTTTTTTTTGCCCGCAACTCCAACTCCTGCGAATCCGTAATCGCTGCGCGTCATTTGGCGGCGACCGTGCGCAATGCGCCAGCCGGCACGAAATGTCGATCAAGCGTTGTCCCAACACTGCGTCGTCGGCCTTCGTCGAACTGCTTCGTCGGACGTTCGGGGCGTCGAGTGGAGACACAGCCAAGTCCAAACGGCGGAGCCGTGAACGGCTACGAAATTTCCACCTTGCACCTTGCACTGACGGCCTGCACCGTGCCGGGACACCGGGTTGACAGAGCGGCTTTAACGTAAATATTAAGCGTGTTCCCGCTGAAGTTTGCGTGATCGATAATAACTTGTACCTGAATCCGTGAAAATTGGCGACAAAAAGAGGCTCTTTCTCAAAACGAATGGGTTGCTAATATTTTTTTCTTAGATTTTGTGGTTAACAGCTTGGTTTCAGGTTTCAGGTTTCAGGTTTCAGGTTTCAGGTTTCAGGTGTCAGGTTTCAGGTTTCAGGTGTCAGGTGTCAGGTGTCAGGTGTCAGGTGTCAGGTGTCAGGTGTCAGGTTTCAGGTTTCAGATTTCAG
>SLNM01000314.1 GCA_007133055.1 Lentisphaeria bacterium | reverse complement strand
TGACAGAAAAAATTGGCAGTCGGGAATTACAACCATAAGCCGGGCGATAATCATGAAACAAATTTTTGCCGGATTGACTCTGTGCCTAGTGGCAACGCTGTCGATGTCGAGTTGGGCGGACATAGGGGTTGACATTACGTTTGACCGGAATCGCTACCTTAAGTACGAGCCGATTAATGTGACCTTGGCCTTGCGCAACGACACCGGCAATTTTCTTGAGTTTGGCTCCGGAGAGAGGCGCCAGGGCACTTTGTTTTTCAACGTTCGGACTGGAGACGGCACCATGCTTCCAAGCATGCGCGATCCCTCCGAGCTGCTGGATGATTTGCAAATGCCACCGGGATCGACCAAAAGGGTGACATTTGCATTCAACCAGTTTTTTTCATTGCAACGGCAGGCCGACTATACCATATACGGGCAGATCAGACATGATCGAACCGCCTATGACTACCGTTCCCCCCGCCGACGGATCGAGGTTCGCAAAGGGCAGTCTGTCTGGGAGCGCAGTTTCGGCCTGCCCGGCCAGGACGACCAAGCAGTGATCAAAACCCGCACCGCCATTCTTCTGCGCTTCAGCGAACGGTCCAGGGATATTTACTGTTTGCAGATCGAGGATGAGGACTATGTATACATGGTTCACAGGGTGGCCCGCCATATCGCTGGTTCGCGACCGCGTGGCGAGATTGACGGGATGAGCAACATCCATCTGTTTATGCGCATAGAATCGCGCATCTTCATGCACCAAGTGTACGATCCACACGGTGAATTGAAGCAGGAGCGCTTCTACACCTTCGATCAAGGCCCGCCCTCGCTTTATCGCGATTCGCGAACGGGCAGGGTCAGCATTGTCGGCGGGCGGCGGGCGGTCCGCGGACGGGACTACATGCTGCCCGAGGACGTAGAAGGTGCTCTGCTCGAGGATGGAGCGCCGGTTCTGGAGCCTTTATAGAGGGGGGCAGGGTGAAGCATTACGACTACTTAGTTGTCGGCGGCGGTGTCAGCGGTATGACGGCGGCGCTGCTGATGGCGCTTCATGGCGGAAAGGTGCTGGTGGTGGAAAAGGCGCCGCGCCTAGGCGGTTCGCTGTCCCGATTCCGGCGGAAAGGCGTGCCCTTCGATGTCGGCTTCCACTTTACTGGCGGTCTCAATGCCGACGGCAGCGGCATGATGAATGACATGCTCCAGGTACTTGGCCTGAAAGATGATATAACTCCGATCCTTCCACCCGCCGACAAGAATTTCCGAGTGGTTTTTCCCAGTTTGAACGCGGTCTATGACCTGCCGGTTGGCGTGGAGGCGAACAAAAATTATTTGAAGGCCGCGTTCCCGGCCGAAAAGCAGGGGATTGATGCCTACTTTGACCGTGTGCTCGAGGTTTGTCGCAACACCGCCTCAATGAATGTTCTTCGACTTGGCGAGATAGGCGAGCCATTGCTCGAAGAGCATACTACTTTGCAGCAGGCTCTCGACGAAATGGTGCGAGACCGCCGCCTGCAGGCACTGTTCAGCCTTGGCTGCATGTGCTACGGCAGCAGTCCCTCGGAAGTATCTTTCGCCCAGCACTGCCGTATGGTGATGGGCCTGCACGAATGCACCGCCAGGGTCAAGGAAGGCGGGGATGCCTTTGTCCGGGCGTTTTCCCGGGTCTTTGCCGAAAACGGCGTCGAAGTTCGATGCCAGACCGAGGTCGTCGAGCTGGCTGACATCCACGAACGCAAAGTCGGGCGGTTTATACTGTCCGACGGCAGCGAAGTATCGGCCGGCGCTTCGGTACTGACGATTCATCCTCGCCAGATACTGGGACTGATGCCCCGCTCCCATGTGACGCCCGCGTTCGTCAAAAGAATCGAGGAGTTTCAGCCGTCGGTCGGTTTTTTCTCTCTCTTCGGAGTGGTCGAAGGCGACGCTGCCTCCGACCTGGAGGACGGCACGATCTTCTCTGTTCTGCCCGACGTGGACATCAACCGGATGCTGACTCCCGGAGCGGAGCCGCCTCTGCCGCTGGTGGTGATTGGTTCGACCGAGACAGTGGCCGGCCGAACCGTACGCACCGCGACCATCTTTGAAGTCGCCTCCGCCGTGCAGGTTGAACGCTGGGCAGGCACCGAGGCGGGCAAACGGGGCGATGACTACATACAATACAAGCAGCGACGGGCGGCGGATTTACAGAACCGCCTGAAGCAGCATCATCCTTGGTTCATGAATAATTTCAAGCCACTGGCTAGCGGTTCAATGCTGACCTTTCGGGACTATCTGCATTCCCCCGACGGGTCGGCCTATGGCATCCGCCAAAAAGCCGGTCAGTTCAATGTAGTCGGCAAGCTGCCACTGCTGAATTTGTACGCGGCCGGGCAAAGCGCGGTTCTGCCCGGAGTCATGGGCTCCATGGCCTCCAGTTTCTTTGTCGTGCGCAACATATTGGGCAAGTCAACGTTTCAACCATTTATCGAGGGTCGAATATGTCGATGAGACGAGTAGTGGCAACCGGTCTCGGGACGGTCACCTCGTTCGGCTATGGCCATGATCAGCTATGGGCAGGCTTGCAGGCGGGTCGTTCAGCGGTTCGCAGCATGGCGGAATGGGAGGGGTTCACCGGGCTCCGAAGCAAGGTTGGGGCGCCGCTGGAAATGCGCGATCCCCGGAGCATACCCCGGCAGGCCAGACGTACTATGAGTCCAATGAGCATCTATGCCGCTCAGGCCGCCGATCTGGCTCTGGCCAGTGCCGGTCTGGAGCTGGCGGATTTTGCCGAGAACCCCCGGGCCGGAGTGGTGGCGGGGCACACCACAGGCAGCCCGAAAACGCTGGCGGATGTATATCAGGAGTTGCTGTCAACCAACGATTTTGGCCTGTTGACTTCGGCCAGTTTTTTCCGCTGCCTCTCCCACACGGTAGCCTTGAATCTAGCTCAGTACTTGCAGGTTCGCGGGGTGGTCGAAGCCACTTCCGCCGCCTGCGCCTCCGGCTTGCAGGCGGTAGGGGTTGGCTTTGACTTGATTCGCATGGGCCGGCAGGACCTGATGCTATGCGGCGGCGGCGAGGAGCTGCATCCCACAGTCACAGGTTCATTCGATGTTCTCTATGCCGCCTCGGTTGGCTTCAACCATAAGCCTGGTTCAACTCCGCGACCTTTCGATCAGGACCGGGACGGACTGGTCTGCGGCGAGGGTGCCGGCCTGCTGTTGCTGGAGGAGTACGGGCATGCGGTTGCCCGGGGCGCCCGGATTTACGGTGAGATTCTCGGTTTTCACACTTGCGGCAACGGCGTGCATATCAGCCAGTCCTGCTCGCCCGCCATGGTCGATTGCATGCAGGGCGCACTGGCCGACGCCGGCTTGCAGCCCGAACAGGTGGACTACATTAACGCTCACGCCACCGGCACCCTCCAGGGGGACGCGGCGGAAGCCGAGGCCATTGCCCGGCTTTTCGGTTCCCGTGTACCGGTCAGCAGCCTAAAAGGACACCTGGGGCACACACTCGGCGCTTCCGGACCGATCGAGCTGATTGCCTCACTGCAAATGATGCAGGAACAACTATTGCTGCCCACCCGCAACTTGGAGAGGGTGGCGGAGGACTGCCCCGGAGTCAACCTTTTACGGCAACCTCTGGCCAGGGCGGCCCGGACCATTCTTAAAAACAGCTTTGCTTTTGGCGGCATCAACGCCGCCGTGGTATGCGGTGGCGGGGAATAGTTGCGGACCGAGCCCCGCCCTTCGGTGAGCGTCGCCAACGGCTCATGCAACTGAAATAACCAATCCGACACAATGTCCAAGCCCACGCACAATGCCCTGACTCCGGCCATGCGTCAGTTCATGGCCGCCAAAAAGGAAGCTCCGGAGGATGCGATCCTGCTGTTCCGCATGGGTGATTTCTACGAGATTTTTTTCGAGGACGCGCAAATTGCCGCGCCCCTGATGGATGTAGTTCTGACCCGGCGCAACGGCGTACCAATGTGCGGAGTGCCATACCATGCTCTGCAAGTATATGTGGCCAAGCTGCTGGCAACGGGCCGCAAGGTTGCGATCGCCGAACAGGTTGAGGATCCGAAGCAGGCCAAGGGGCTGGTGCGCCGGGAAATCACCCGCGTGATCACTCCCGGCACGGTGCTGGACGAGGATCACATGGCCAACGCTCGGGACGGCAACTTCCTGGTCGCCATATGCCCTGACCGAAACACCGCCAAGTTCGGGATCGCCATGCTGGAGGTTAGCGTCGGCGATTTTCGACTGTGCCAGGCGGGGGATCGGGCCGAACTGGAAAACGAGCTGAGCCGGCTGCAGCCGGCGGAGGTGTTGCTTCCCGAATCCCTGCATCGGCACTGGGAGAGCAGCCAGGACTTCCCGCAAACCTCGGAAGCTCTCCTGTGGAGCCCTTTGGAAAACTGGCTGTTCGACCTGGAGATAGCCGGGGAGAACCTGTGCCGCCACTTGCAGGTGGCCACTCTTGACGGGTTCGGATGCCGGGGGCGTCCGCTGGCGGTGGCCGCCGCCGGCGCTATTTTTTCCTACACCTGCAACAATCTGCGGCGGGACGCCTCGCATATCACCGGTCTGCGCTTCTATGAGATTGACGAGTTCATGATCCTGGACCGGGTTTCGCAGCGCAACCTCGAGCTGGTCGAGCCTTTGTTCACCGATTCCGGGGATTCCACCCTGCGCTCGGTCCTCGATCAAACCAGAACCCCGATGGGAGGAAGGCTGCTGCGGGAATGGATTCTGCGCCCGCTTTTCGACTGCGCCGCCATTAACCGCCGCCTGGACGCGGTCGCCTGCCTGGTTCGCGACCCCCTGTTGCAGCATGAGCTGGCCGAGAGTTTTCAGACGGTGCGCGATCTTGAGCGCACCCTGGTTCGTCTAAACGTCGGCGGCGGCAGCGCCCGCGAGCTGGCAGTGCTCAGGCGTGGTCTGGAGGCGGTGCCGGGCATACGCTCGCTGCTCGGCGAAGTATCGGCGGCACTCATGGTCGAGCTGGGAAAAAACTTGTCGGAACAGCCTGACCTGGTCAATGAAATCGCCCGCGGCGTGGTCGACGAACCGCCGGCAACGATTACCGACGGCGGTATGATTCGTCCCGGCTATCATGAAGGACTGGACGAGCTGCGGCGCGCCGCCACCGAAGGACGCAACTGGATCGCCGGATTGCAGGCACAGGAGCAGAAAAGAACCGGGATTAAATCGCTCAAGGTCAGGTTCAACAAGGTTTTCGGATATTTCATTGAAATAACCAGAGCCAATTTGGATGCCGTGCCCGACAACTACATCCGCAAACAGACCTTGGCCAACGCCGAGCGCTTTGTCACCCCCGAGCTTAAGGAACTGGAAAGCAAGGTGCTGGGGGCGGAGGAAAAAAGCAAGGCGCTGGAATACGAACTGTTTCTGGCGCTGCGCGAACGTGCGGTGGCGGAGACGGCGGAGATTCAGCGCACTGCCCGGGCGGTGGCCGAGCTTGACGTTCTGGTGTCGCTGGCGGAGGTGGCAACCCATCACCAGTACTGCCGCCCCGAGCTGGTTGAGGAGCCTGTGCTGGATATTCACGACGGCCGGCATCCGGTATTGGACCAGCGGATGACCGAGCAGCGATTTGTCGCCAATGACACTTGTCTGAACACCACCGACCAGCAACTGGCGGTAATCACCGGTCCCAACATGGCCGGGAAGTCAACCTACATCCGCCAGGTTGCCCTGCTGACACTGATGGCCCAGATGGGGTCCTTCGTGCCTGCCAAGTCGGCCCGAATCGGCTTGGTCGACCGTATTTTCACCCGGGTCGGAGCGGCCGACGACATCACTCGCGGCCAGTCCACGTTCATGGTTGAAATGATCGAAACCGCCAACATTCTTAACCACGCCACCCCTCGCAGCCTGATTATCCTCGACGAAGTTGGTCGCGGCACCAGCACCTT
>SLNM01000316.1 GCA_007133055.1 Lentisphaeria bacterium | reverse complement strand
CGGACGGTGATTAACGGCGAGGCCCGCCGTCTCCAAAGGTAACGACTGCGGATTATGATTGCGCACAATAATCGTCCACCGCTCTCGTCGCCCGCTATCGTCCGCCGAAAAGAACAGGATAAAAACGGGCGAGAAAGCCGAGAGAAGGCTTGTCGCCATGGACATGGTATATGCACCGTACAAACCGAAATATCTTTAAGCGCGGCAGCAAGACCTACTACAACAGCGCTCGGTTTTTTCCGGCGGCCGTCTGGCATGATGTAAGTATCCTCTATGCGTTTGTCCGCACGGCCGACGATTTTGTCGACCGTCAGCCAGCGGAGCGGGATGCTTTCTTCCGCTTCAAGTCGGATTACCAGCGAGCCTGGGAATCGGGAGTGGCCAGTGACAACCCGGTCATCGACTCGTTTGTCGAGCTTCAGAGGCGGAAACACTTCGATCCCGTTTGGGTGCGGTCGTTTATGAACTCCATGGAGATGGATTTAACCAAAAGCAAGTATGAAAGCCTGAGCGAGACCCTGGCCTACATACATGGTTCGGCCGAAGTCATCGGCTGGTGCATGGCTCGGATAATGGAATTGCCCGAAGCGGCGATGGCTCCCGCCGCGCGCCTGGGCCGGGCCATGCAGTATATCAATTTCATTCGGGACATTGCCGAGGACCTTGAGCTGGGTCGACAGTATCTGCCCACCGCCGATACCGGACTGCCGGACCTGACCAGGGAAACGGCGCGGCGTCAACCGACGGAGTTCAAGGCCTATGTCCGGCGTGAGATCGAGCGCTATCGGCAGTGGCAGCAGGAAGCCGTGGCAGGATATCGGCTGATCCCGCGACGCTGCCGCATCCCCATCAAGACTGCCGCCGATATGTATCAATGGACGGCAGGCGTTATCGAGCGCCAACCGTTTGTGGTTTACGAGAAAAAAATCAAGCCTGGCAAACTCAGAATCATTTTGACCGGGATAACCAACATCCTATCATAAACAGGCAATCGTCATCATGCGTAAAAACTCAACCCCGGAATGGCTTCCTCGCTACCAGCAGACGGCGATAATCCTGCTGTCCGTGTTTTATCTGGTTGGCGTAATCGGACACTGGCATCCGGCAACTCTCCCGGCGATGCTGGTTCTGACCCCCTACACTCTGGCGGGCACAGCGGTGGTTGGTTTTCTGCCGTTTGTCGTTGAAAAACGGTATCGCCTTTTGGCCTGGGCCGGGGCGACATTCATTGTCACCCTGGCGCTGGAGATTGTCGGGGTTGCCACGGGCTGGGTTTTTGGCAGCTATGATTATGGTGCGACGCTGGGGTCGCAGGTGCTGGGAGCGCCGCTGCTGATCGGGATCAACTGGACTCTGGTGATTCTGGGTGCTCTGGCCGCCGCCGAACGACTGACTGGGCGGCCAGTGCCGGCGGCTGTGATCGCCGCCTTGTTGTGTGTGGTTTTCGACTACATCATGGAGCCGGCGGCAATTGCTCTCGACTACTGGTCATGGGAGGGGGACACTATCCCCCTGCAGAACTATCTGGCCTGGGGCGTTATCGCACTGGTTTTCACCGGCCTTTTCAAACGAATGCGCCTGACCAGCAACCACCCTCTGCCGTTGGCGATCCTGATTGTTCAGGGACTGTTCTTTCTGCTTTTGCGCTGGGTGGTTTGAGAAAAGCCTTACGGGGTTGAATGCTCATATCTGGCATGCTCAGAACTGCATATGACATAGAACAAAGACAACGAACAGGCTTGCAGTGGGTAATGCGTCAGTCAAAGGTGCAGCGCTTGGAACAAGCAATCGGAAAACGATTAAGAGCGACGATTAAGGCAGACGATTTTTGTGCCCAGTCGTAATCCTTAATCGTCGCCCGTAATCGTCAACCGGCATGAGATACTGCTATTCTTCCAGCTATCACTGACGCATTACTGCAGTGGGCCTCATTGATCGCCTCTGATCAAGGCCAGCAAAGAGGAGATTTTGTTCTTGCCGGCGATTTCCTGGAAAAACTTGCTCATGTTGCGGTCGCGATTGCGGATATGTAACTGCAGCCATTCCACCAGTCGGTAGTTGACTTCCATCACCAGCTTTTCCGGGAATTCATGCCTGGAGATGCTCTGACTGGTTTTATCGACCCAGTAACGCATTTCCCGATGGTCCTGGACATGCAGATCGATTCGGGGGTATTTATGTTCGAGCATCAGTCTTTCCTCCAGGGCAAAATGTTCGACCACGTAGGCGTTGAGGAAATCGAAAGTGCTGGCCATGGCGGCAAAATTGCGCGGTTCCTCCATGCAGGCTTTGATGAAAGCGTTAATTCGCTTGATCAGCTCCTGGTGCTGCCGGTCAATTTCGGCCATCCCCGTTTTCAGTTTGTCATTCCAATTGAACAACTGCATCGACTGACCCCTTGTCTGGTTTAATTATGGGTTTCGCGAAATGCGTTTTTGCACATATTAGTCAACTCTCTGCTTCCGCCAGCTCGGCAAGCCAGGTGTCCGCCCTGACGTCACTGGGCATGCGCCAGTCGCCGCGCGGGGAGAGGGCGATGGTTCCGACCTTGGGTCCGTCCGGCAGGCAGGAACGCTTGAATTGGTGGGCGAAGAAGCGGGTTGCGAACACCTCCAGCCATTGCTTGATTTCGGACCGCTTGTACTGATCGGCAAAGGCTATTGCCGCCATGAACAGGACTTTTTGCGGGGTGAACCCGCAGCGGACCATGTGATAAAGGAAAAAATCATGCAACTGGTATGGTCCGATCAGAGCTTCGGTTTGCTGGCCGACATTGCCATCCTGGTCCGGCGGCAGTAATTCGGGGGAAATCGGGGTGTCGAGGATATCCATAAGTACCTTCCGCAGGCCGGCATTGTCGGGATCGAGGGTGTCGGCGAAGTCGCGAATCAGCCATGAGACCAAAGTTTTGGGGACACCGGCATTGACATTGTACATTGACATGTGATCGCCGTTGTAGGTAGTCCATCCCAAAGCCAGTTCCGACAGGTCGCCGGTGCCGATCACCAGGGCGCCGAGCATATTGGCTTTGTCCATGAGAATTTGCATGCGCTCCCTGGCCTGGGCGTTTTCGAAGGTGGTATCGCCGGTGGTTCCGTCGTGGCCGAGGTCTCGGAAGTGCTGTTCGCAGGCGGAACGAATGTCTATTTCGGCCAGCTCAACACCCGTTTCCCGGGTCAGTCGGCGAACCTGCTCGAGAGTGCGCTGGGAAGTGCCGAATCCGGGCATGGTGAAGCAGCGAATATTGGTTGGTGGCCGCCGCAGGTGGGCAAAGGCCTCCCTGGCGACCAGCAGCGCCAGGGTGGAGTCGAGGCCGCCGGACAAGCCGAGAACCGCCTTTTCCACCCCCGCCCGGTGCAGCCGTGTGGCCAGGCCATGGCTTTGGATGGCGATAATTTCCTGGCTGCGCTGCCGGCGGCGGCTGGGATTGCTCGGAACAAAGGGCAGAGCTGGAACGCTGCGGTATAGTTTTTCAGGCGGTGCAGGTTGCCGCCCCGGTTTGAAAGGCAGGCGCCGGATCATCAGGTCCGGCTCGCCGACCTGACTGTTGAAGGCATGGTTCTGCATCCGTTCATGCTGTAGAAATTCCAGGTCGACATCGGCGATCAGGGTATGCCGACCGCGTCGGAAGCGGGGGGATTGCTGCAAGATGGTTCCGTTCTCGGCGATCATCCCGTGTCCGCCGAAGACCAGGTCGGTAGTTGATTCCAGGGGGCCGGCCGAGCAATAGGCGTAGGCGGCCAGGCAGCGGGCCGACTGCTGCCGCACCAGCTCCTCTCGGTAGGCGCTCTTGCCGACCAGTTCATGGCTTGCCGACAGGTTGAGCAGGATGGCGGCGCCGCCCAGAGCCAGGCGGGTGCTGGGGGGGATTGGCGCCCACAGGTCCTCGCAAATTTCCAGGCCAAACGAAAAACGGGGATCGGAGTCAGCCGCGAAAACCAGATCCGTACCGAACGGCACCTGGCGATCCCCGACCTGCACTGTATCCTCGCGCACTTTCGCGGCGGCAGCGAACCAGCGGCCCTCGTAGAATTCACGATAGTTGGGGATGACACTTTTTGGCACCACCCCGAGAACGCGTCCGGCCTGTACTGCCATGGCGCAGTTGAAAAGCTGTCCGCCCGCCGTCAGCGGCAGGCCGACCGCAAGCACAGCCTGACAGTCGGCGGTGGCGGCCAACAGATGTTCCAGGGCGGACAGTGTGCTCCGCCGCAGCGTGTTCTGATGAAAAAGGTCGCCGCAGGTATAGCCGGTCAGGCACAATTCGGGAAAAACCACCAAGTCTGGCTCGGCCGGTGCCAGGTCCTCGAGACAGGCCAGCATGAACTCGGCGTTGGCCAATGGCTGCGCCACCGTCACTTCCGGAACGGCGACCGCCACCCGAACCCATCCGTATTCGCTGTACATAGTGACCATAACCTTGTCTTTTGCCGGTTACAGAATAAATCGCATAATGCGCCCCCTTGCAATCACCGAATGAAGGACAATAGTACGCGGTCATTGGTTTTCAAGCCGTCAACCGAAAACCACCGCAACCCGTCAGCCATAGTTGTGAATGTTTGAAAAGTAACGATAACGGGGACGACTGGCAGGACTTTCCGCATGTTCGCAATCCGCAATCGTCAACCGGCATAACGTTTTCACCCTCAACTGACTCATTACAAGGCATCCATTGTCCGTGAGCGAATTATCGATCAACTGGAAAAAGCTTGGCTTTGTCTACAGGCGAACCAAATGCCACATTCGCTATGTCTATCGCGATGGCGAATGGGACGGCGGGCGTCTGGAGGAGAGCGAAACCATCCCTCTGCATGTGGCGGCGACCGCCCTGCATTACGGGCAGGCGGCCTTCGAAGGGCTGAAAGCCTTCCGCTGCCGGGACGGCCGGGTACGGATTTTTCGTCCGGAAATGAATGCCGCCCGCATGGTTGACACAGCCCGCCGCATCTGCATGGCGCCAGTGGACGAACCCATGTTCATGGAGGCGGTTCGCCGGGTGATCAAGGCCAATCTCGAGTATGTTCCGCCATACGGCACCGGCGGCGCCCTGTACATCCGCCCTCTGCTTTTCGGCAGCGGTCCTCAGATCGGTGTGACACCGGCTGTGGAATACACCTTCATTGTCATGGTAATGCCGGTTGGCTCCTATTACCGCGGGGGGTTGAAACCGATGCGGGCAGTGGTCTACGATGAATATGATCGGTCGGCGCCGCTTGGCCTGGGCAATGTCAAAGTTGGCGGCAACTACGCCGCCGCCATGGCGCCGCACGAGCTGGCCAGGCGCGAAGGGATTCCGTCCGTATTGTTTCTTGACGCCCGGGAACACAAGTACATCGATGAGTTCGGCACATCCAATTTTATTGCTCTGACCCATGACAATAAATATGTCACCCCCGACTCCCATTCGATTCTGCCCAGCGTCACCAACAAATGTTTGCAGCGGCTGGCCAAGGAACTCGGCATGACCGTGGAGCGCCGCCCGGTCGAGTTCGAGGAGATTCCTCAGTTCGCCACTGTCGCCGCCTGCGGCACCGCCGTGGTCATTACTCCAGTCAACGAAATCACTCGCGGCCAGACCGTTTACCGGATAGGCCCGGAGAGGGGCTGCCTGCCTATATTGCAGAAACTGTACGACCGCATCACCGCCATTCAAACCGGCGACGGCCCCGACGACCACGGCTGGATGAAAGAGGTCTAGCCTGAATAATGCATGAGCCATCTGCTGCGAGGCGTCATTGCACGCAATCTCAACAGCTTTTCGATCTTGGAGTACGTCAGGTACGCCCGCGACCGGTTTACCAGAACTCACTTTTAAGCGCAAATGGAACCCCCTGTTTTCATAGTTATTCCGTAACTTGATATCTGAAAATAGACTGGTTGGGCATTTTTCTTTCTGAGTGTCGTTCAACTTGCGACCCCCTTGTGCTCAAAATAGCGAGGTCTGGTT
>SLNM01000115.1 GCA_007133055.1 Lentisphaeria bacterium | reverse complement strand
TTTATGACCAGGCCGGAAGATGTGTCCAGGCTTTCGGGATGCCCGCCGTCTTGCAGCCAGGCGTGCAAAGGGGTGGAGGCAACCAAACGGCCGTGCCAGCCTTGTTGCCTGAATTGAACAACCGGGGGGGACAGGTCGTCTGAGCGGTTGCCCGCCGCCGGTGCCTGCATGGGATTCGATGGCAAAACATACCTCTCGCAAGTTACAGCATCTTTGATCGCCGCAGTAATATAACCAATCGAACCCAAGATGCCAGCGGCTGCGGAGGTCTCGGAGACTCGGAGACTTGGAGCCGTCCGGCCTCGGGCGGTAGATTCAACGGCACCAACAATATGGCTTTTCCCGACATCGAACGCCACACACAACTTGCTTTCCAACTTGAATTCCGGATTAACAACCTTAACTTTCATTTCGCAATTCCCTGAAAAAAGCAATACAAGGAGTCAGCATTATGAAGCAATTCACTCTTTCCATCGGCGATTCCGCTCCTCACTTCAAACTGCCGGCGACTGACGGTCGGGACTATAGTCTGGACGATTTTGCCGGGCATCCGTTTTTAGTGGTCTTTTTCACCTGCAATCACTGTCCGTTCGTGATCGGCTCCGACGAGCAGACCCGTGCTACGGCGGATCGGTTCAAACCAGACGGGGTTGCATTTGTCGGCATCAATTCGAACAGCGAGAACACCTATGCCGAGGACAGCTTCGAGCATATGGTTGAAAGAATGAAGGCGCATCGTTTCCCGTGGGTTTACTTACGCGACAAGTCCCAGGACGTGGCCCGGGCCTACGGCGCTCTGCGCACCCCCCACTTCTTTCTGTTCGACCAGCAGCGCAAGTTGCTTTACACCGGTCGCGGCGTCGATAATCCGCGCCAGGCCGAAGCAAGCAGCAGCCATGACCTGGATCGCGCCTTGGAGGAGGCGGTCGCCGGTCGGCCGATCAGTGTGCCGAAAACCAACCCGGTCGGCTGCAACGTCAAGTGGGAGGGCAAGGACGCCCATTGGATGCCACCTGAAGCTTGCGACCTGGTCTGAGATCGATCCGGGTTGATATTTTATTGACCTGTAATATGTTTCACTCGCCACCGCGCTCGTGCCGATGGCAGGGCAGTCGGCGGCTTTATTTTTTTTGCATGTGTTTTATGCCTGGAAATGTGCGCCGGGCATGTGGGTTTGTTTCCGGCGATCCAACGTGAATTTTACCAGCGAGGATTTTTGAAGGTGACGCAGGAACTGCAAGCGCTGCTTGAGCGGATTAATCAGGACGGGGTTGAAAAAGCGGAGGCGGAGCGGCAACGGATTGTTGACGATGCCAAGGCGGAGGCGGAGAAGACAGTTGAAAATGCCCGCCGGGAAGCCGAGAAAATTGTCGGCCAGGCTCGGGACGAGGCCGAGTTGCTGATCCGTAAAGGCGAGGAATCTCTGCGTCAGGCGGGCCGTGATCTGCTGCTGTCCCTGCGCGAGCAGTTGCAGGCGCGCCTGGCCGCCGTGGTCAAAGCCTGCGTGAATGCCGATTCCGACCCGAAATCGTTCGCCGAGGCCATTGCCAAGGCCGTTGGCCGGCAGCTCGGGGAGGAGTCTGTGTCCGATCTGGAAGTGATGGTGCCCGAGAAGGACCGGGATGCCATGGAAAAGCATATTCTTGCCGCACTTGACAAGGATTTACGCAAGAACGTGACAATTACGCCTCTGCCGGAGCTGGAAAGCGGTTTCCGGCTGCGCTTCGACAAGGACGATGTCCTTTACGACTTCTCCGATACCGCCCTGGCCGATTCTCTGATGCTCTTTCTCGGGTCGCGCCTGGCCGAAATCCTCGCTTCGGCCGAGAACGGCGATGGCAGCGGCTCGACATCGAAATAGGGAATTGCGAAATGTGCGAATCGAGCCAATTGTAGGTTGGGACCGTTGCGAAGCAACAGAGGCTGTCCGTAGGATAGCAGCGAAGCGGCAATCTGTCCCGACCAGGCTCGATTCGCATGGGCGAGACGGATTCTCGCCCTACGAATAGCGCATTTCGCAATTCTCTGCATCGAAACGGAAGGAGGACAAGGGCAAGAGCGGCAGGGGGGAAACGAAGAGTAAAGACAAATAGCCGCCGGCCGAAGGAATGCACTGGCAAAGGAATGCACCGGCAGTTCAAGCAAATTCGGCCATGAGGCATTCATGAGGGCTGAAACCTGTGTCGTTGGACAAATACTACTACTTGGTCGGGTCTCTGCCGGCTCTGTCTCTGGAGCGGCCGCCGCCTTTGACTTCCGAGAGTTTTCTCGAAGCCTGCGGCGGGCAGTTGTCGCCAGCCCGGTTAGGTCGGCTGCAAGCGGTGGGCCTGGTGCCTGTCGGTTTCGGGCCGCCGGGCTCGTTCGAGCGGCGCTGGCAGGCCTGGGAAACCTATCTGCGCAATCTTTTGGTCTGGCGGCGCTGCCACCATGTTGGCTGCGATCAGGCGCACCAGTGGCTGCGCCCTGAGTCCGATGTTTTTCCGCTGCTGGTTCGGCAGGTGGATGAGGCAATCACCGAGGATTCACCACTGGAGTGCGAGCGGCGGCTTGACCAGCTCCGTTGGCAGGCTTTGGACCATCTGACCGTTGGTCATTCGTTTGATTTTGAGGTGCTGGTCGCCTATCGGTTGCGTCTTTTACTGGTCGAGAAATGGCGGGACCACGACACGGAGAGAGGCGAGGCCGCCTTTGCCGAGCTGACCGAGGGCTTGGTCGGGCAGGCGCTGGCCTGAAGAAGTCAGACACGGACGCTTACACCGATGGAATAATTCCTGAATCCGTGAAAAAATTGGCGAAAAGTTTATTATTAACTTTTTTCACAGTTATTTATGAAGGCATGAGAGCATGGGCAAAGCATTGAAAAAAGGCACGGTGCAGGGTGTCAACGGCAACATGGTGACCGTGCTTTTTGATTCGCAGGTGATTCAGAATGAAGTGGCCTACGTCATAGCCGGCGAATTGCGCCTGAAAAGCGAGGTCATTCGGGTACGGGACCGAGTTGCCGACCTGCAAGTGTACGAGCAAACCGGCGGGGTCAGGGTTGGCCAGCCGGTGGAGTTTACCGGCGAGCTGTTGTCGGTTCAACTTGGCCCCGGCCTGCTGACCATGGTATACGACGGCCTGCAGAATCCCCTGCCCGAGCTGGCCGAGCAAAGCGGGTTCTTCCTGCAACGCGGCCTCTATTGCGAACCTTTGGACCGGAAGCGAAAGTGGCAATTCAAGCCGGTGGCCCAGGAGGGGGACGAACTGGAGGCGGGCGCCACTCTCGGCACCGTGCCGGAGGGAATGTTCGAACACCGGATAATGGTGCCTTTCAGTTGGCCCGGCAAGTGGCGGGTGGTCGAGATTGCGACGGAAAAGGAAATGACCATCACCGATACGGTGGCTAAACTTGACAGCGGCGACGAGCAGCGCCAGGCAACCATGGTCCAGAGCTGGCCGGTGCGCGTGCCGATCAGCAATTATCGCGAGAAAATACTGCCCGCTGAACCGCTGGTAACCCAGCAGCGCATCATTGACACCTTCTTCCCGATCGCCAAGGGCGGCACCTTTTGCACACCCGGACCGTTCGGCGCGGGCAAGACCGTTTTGCAGCACGCCATCAGTCAGTATTCCCAGGTGGACGTGGTCATTGTCGCCGCCTGCGGCGAGCGTGCCGGCGAAGTGGTCGAGATTCTGCGCGAGTTCCCCGAACTGGAGGACCCGCGCACCGGGCGCAAGTTGATTGACCGTACGATCATCATTTGCAATACCAGCTCAATGCCGGTGGCCGCCCGCGAAGCCTCGATCTACACTTCGGTTACTCTGGCCGAATACTATCGTCAAATGGGATTGAACGTGCTTTTGCTGGCCGACTCCACTTCGCGCTGGGCCCAGGCGCTGCGTGAAATGTCCGGACGGCTCGAGGAAATACCGGGAGAGGAAGCCTTTCCGGCCTACCTGGAATCGCTGGTCGCAGGTTTCTATGAGCGGGCCGGCCTGGTCCGCCTGGCGGACGACAGTGTCGGCTCGGTAACCATCGGCGGCGCGGTCAGTCCGGCCGGCGGTAATTTCGAGGAACCGGTCACACAGGCCACTCTGAAAGTGGTCGGTTGTTTTCTGGGACTGTCCCGCGACCGG
Source organism: Lentisphaeria bacterium (assembly GCA_007133055.1). Lineage (GTDB taxonomy): Bacteria > Verrucomicrobiota > Lentisphaeria > Oligosphaerales > PUNB01 > SLNM01. The sequence continues at coordinate 1,838 of SLNM01000115.1, read as the reverse complement.
GCCAACGCCCGCCGGTTCCCCTCAATCCATCCGCTCGAAAGCTGGAGCAAATACCCGTCAATCATTGATAAAAAAGAGATTGACCGGGCCCGACGTCTGCTGCGGCGGGGCAATGAAATCAATCAAATGATGAAGGTGATCGGCGAGGAGGGCACACCGACCTCCGATTTTGTGATCTACTTGAAAGGCGAGCTGCTCGACGCCGTGTTCCTGCAGCAAAACACCTTCGACGATGTGGACGCGGCCTCCTCCGAGGAGCGTCAGAAACACGTGTTCGCCAGGGTCATGCAGGCGTTGCACACCAATTTCGAGTTTGAAGACAAGGACCAGGCCCGCAAGTTCTTCAACCAACTACGACAAGTGTTCATCGATTGGAACTACGAGCCGATGGACAGCAAGCAGTTCAAGCAGACGGAGCAGAAGATAGAGAAAATGCTGAGCGGCGAACAGAAAGACTAACGGCAATAGCATGAAAAAAATCTACCATCGCATAGTGCAGATCAGCGGCAATGTCATTTCCGTCGATGCCGAGGAAGTGGCCTACAACACTTTGGCCGAGGTGGCCACCGGCGATCAACTGTCGCTGGCCCAGGTTATTCGGCTTGACGGCGCCCGGGTTTACCTGCAAGTTTTCGCCGGCAGCCGGGGTGTGTCGACCAACAGTCAGGTTCGGTTTCTCGGCAAGCCAATGCAGGTTTCCTCGTCCGAGAATATCCTGGGCCGTATCTTCACCGGCAGCGGTGCGCCGCGGGACAAGGGGCCGCGGCTGCAGGAGAGCATGATTGACATCGGCGGCCCCTCCGTCAATCCCTCGTGCCGCATCATTCCCCGCAACATGATTCGCACCGGCCTGCCCATGATCGATGTCTTCAACACCCTGGTGGAAAGCCAAAAGCTGCCCATCTTCTCCTCCGCCGGCGAGCCCTACAACCCGCTGCTGGCCCGAATTGCCATGCAGGCCGAGGTTGACATCATTATGATTGGCGGCATGGGGCTGAAGCACGACGACTATTTGTTCTTCCGCAATGCTCTGGAGGAGAAAGGCGCTCTGACCCGGTCGATAATGTTTATCCACACCGCCTCCGACCCGGTGGTGGAGTGTTTGCTGGTGCCGGATATGACCTTGGCGGTGGCGGAAAACTACGCGGTCAACGGCAAAAGAGTTCTGGTGCTGCTGACCGATATGACCAGCTTCTGCGACGCGCTCAAGGAAATTGCCATTACCATGGAGCAGATTCCCTCCAACCGCGGCTACCCCGGCGATCTCTACAGTCAGTTGGCCGCCCGCTACGAAAAAGCGGTCGACTTCGAGGGCGCCGGCTCGATCACCATCCTGTCCGTGACCACCATGCCCGGAGACGATGTCACCCATCCGGTACCGGACAACACCGGCTACATCACCGAGGGGCAGTATTACCTGACCAATCAGCGCATCGACCCCTTCGGCTCGCTCAGCCGCCTGAAACAGTTGGTCAACAATAAAACCCGCGACGATCACAGACCGGTCATGGACAACATGATTCGGCTCTATGCCGATTACCGGGAGACCCTGGAAAAAAGATCGATGGGGTTCCGCATGAGTGACTGGGACCATAAGCTCCTCAAGTACGGTGAGCTGTTCGAGGAGAGAATGATGGACTTGGATGTCAATATCCCGCTCGAGGAAGCATTGGACCAGGGGTGGAGCACCCTGGCGGAATGCTTCGAGCCATCCGAGATCGGGATGAAAAGTGAGCTGATCAATAAATTCTGGCCCGGAGATGCGTCTCCGGCGCAGACATCCGAGAATGGCGAGGACGGGAAGGGCGACACCGAAGAGGAAGGAGAGACCGAGAACA
>SLNM01000261.1 GCA_007133055.1 Lentisphaeria bacterium | reverse complement strand
CTGGGCGGCGGCCCCAACCGCATTGGCCAGGGCATCGAGTTCGACTACTGCTGCGTGCATGCCGCCTTTGAACTGCGAGACATGGGGTTGGACACCATTATGATCAACTGCAACCCGGAAACGGTGTCCACTGACTATGACACATCCAATCGTCTCTACTTCGAGCCCTTGACCGTGGAGGATGTTCTAAGTATATACCGGCACGAGGCACCGGAGGGGCTGATTGTTCAGTTCGGCGGTCAGACTCCGTTGAATATCGCCGCCGAGCTGGCGGCGGCCGGAGTGCCGATCCTGGGTACCAGCCCGGACATGATCGACCTGGCCGAGGATCGTGACCGGTTCCGGCAGATGATGCAGCGTCTTGAGATACCGATGCCGGAATCGGGAATGGCGGTTGACATCGACGCTGCGTTGGAGATTGCCGCCCGCATTGGCTATCCGTTGATGGTGCGTCCCTCCTACGTACTTGGCGGGCGCGGCATGGAGGTGGTTTACGACGAGGAAATGCTGCGCGAGTATGTCGCCGGCGCGGTCGGGGTTACCCCTGACCGGCCGTTGCTGATTGATCGGTTTCTCGAGGATGCCATGGAGGTGGAGGCCGACGCTCTGGCCGATGGGCATGATGTCTTTATCCCGGCGGTGATGGAGCATATCGAGCAGGCCGGCGTGCATTCCGGCGACTCCGCCTGCATCCTGCCGCCGATCAATGTTTCGCCCGAGCATTTGGCCGTCATCGAGGATTACACCCGCCGGGTGGCGCAGGCTTTGCAGGTGGTCGGACTGATGAATATGCAGTACGCGATTCATCGTGGCAAGGTGTATATGATCGAGGCCAATCCGCGAGCCTCGCGAACGGTGCCGCTGGTCTCCAAGGTCTGCAACCTGCCTCTGGCCCGCCTGGCCACTCGTCTGATGCTGGGTGAAAAATTGGCCGACCTCAGCCTGCGGAAGCGGCGAATTTCACATTTCGGGGTCAAGGAGGCGGTGCTGCCGTTCAATATGTTTCCGGAGGTCGACCCTTTGCTGGGGCCGGAGATGCGCTCGACCGGCGAGGTTCTCGGCCTGGCCGAGTCGGCCGGGCTGGCCTTTTTCAAGGCCGAAGAGGCGGCCAACGCGCCGCTGCCGCTCGAGGGGACGGTGCTGTTCACGGTTTCGGACCGCGATCAAAACTCTGCCCTGGTCGAAGCCGCCGCCGCCTTTCATCGCCTGGGATTCAAGCTGATCGCCACCAAAGGCACCGGCCAGTTCCTGGCCGAACACTCCATTCCTTGCACTCGAATTAACAAATTGCAGGAGGGCCGGCCGAACATCCTCGACATCGTCATGAACCGGCAGGCGCAGTTGGTGGTCAATACGCCGGCCGGCAAGCAAAGCCAGTATGACGATTCGTACATCCGAAAAAGCGCGGTCAAGTACCGAGTACCCTATATAACCACGATTGCCGCGGCGCGGGCGGCGGCAATGGGGATTGAAGCCATGCGGAAGGGAAGGGAGACCGTCAAGTCTCTGCAGGAATACGCCCGCCGGAACGGATGAGTACGGCTGGACTGATATATTGCCCAGATCACGTTTTACTGCACCGTCCATGTCAACGGTCTGTTTTCGTGCGGTACCGTTGTCGTTTGGAAAGAGCTTCGCGTACGATGGGACGGACTGCAATCTCGGAATTGATGTCCGTGTTCTCCAAAGGCGGAAGCCCTTCAAACGCTTCTCCTACGCCAACATACGGGTTCTTGACGAAAAGGCTTTCTCCAACGTCTCCGTGTGTTGGCAATGGCGCTTGAACAGCCGGATAGGGTTTCTTCACCCCGATGAAGAAAAGTCGTCGTCTCATTTGGGCTGCGCCGTAATCGGCGGCGCAAAGTAGATTGCATGTGAAGCTGTATCCAATCTCATCAATGCGATCCTGTACCTCGCGTAGTAGCTTGCCTTTTTCGACTCCACGCAAGTTGGAGACGTTTTCCATGACGAAATAGACGGGTTGTATCTCCTGCACGAATCTAAGAAAGTGGAAGATGAGCTTTCCGCGATCATCGTTAGCGCCCTTCTGCTTTCCTGCCTGACTAAACGCCTGACAAGGTGGCCCGCCAATGATGAGCGGCAACAATTTGCTTCTGGTATTACAGAGATCGAGTGCCACTTTTGGATCAAATGTTGATATGTCTTCATGCACAATGTTGACTTTCGGCCCGAAGTTCTTCCGAAGAGTTTCACAACAATCATGATCAAACTCAACACACGTCTTGATGTCAAACACCAGCTTGTTGTGTTTCGCTCTGAGCACACCGATATCCATGCCGCCAGCGCCGGAAAATAGGCTGAGAGACGGGAAACACCCCGAATTGTATATCCTAGCCCCAAGCCCAAGGGGGTTATGCTGTTCAACATGCGCCAAGATGGCTTCGGTAACGGCTGTGGCCAGTTGGACCGGCACTGCGTTTCCCACCTGACGTTGCACACTTGTTAGTGTGCCATGAAATATGAAGTCATCGGGGAATCCTTGAAGCCTCGCAGCTTCACGGGGGGTGATGTACCGGTCTTCGGTCGGATGCACGAACTTGTTGAAAACGAAACCTGTCACGGTTAGCGATGGTCGACGGGGATCAAGTCGTATGAGCCGCAAATTAGGGCCACCATTTCTGGTGGGATCCTCTTTGACGTAATATCGAAAACTGTCGTGCCAAAGATCTTCGGGAAGATCCTGCATCTTCTGTCCCACCTTGAGGGCATTAATGCGTTGCTGAACCTTGGAGCCAACCTTTCTGGGGATATGGCTGAACTCCCTCAGTGGAATTGCTTTCTTACGCATCTGACGTACCGTGCCAATCAATTGTATTCAAAAACCATTCGTCACGCATATGGCTTCGCGTGAACGAGACAATGCCGTCGAAAAGATTGAAGATATTCTGTGCTTCCTCCGTCGTGTTCGCCCAACCCCATACGATATCTTCGTAGGGTTGCAGATAGCTGTCGTAATGGCGTGCGGCATGCAAATTGCTCGCGAGACCAATAAGAAGACGCCAGGGAGAAGAGTCCTTTTGCCGGTTCTCGACTCCGAGTTTTAGTGCCTGAAATGTTGCTTTCTTAATGTCATCAGTTCGATCAATTCCCACACTGGTCTTGCCGTCCGAGATCGATCCTTTTAATCGACCGTTCGCTTCCCGCGGCCATCCTTCTCCGGGGTTCTTTGGACGTCCGCAAGCTCCGCAAAACCAATACAGTAAATTCGACGAATCCTTTACGCAGTAAGCACGCCACATTGCGCTCCAAGTGCGGAAAAAGTCTGCAGCAATTGCCGGATCGCGGGTAACCGTGTCCGAAAGAGATCGATCCAAAGAAACGCCGCAGTCAACAGCACCCGTATCGATTGGAATTTCGACCGGCCCGTCAAGAGAGGGGATGAACAGCGACACTTCTGCGTTGTGCAGGCCGCGTGCGACTCCCAGCGAATGGTTGAGCGGCATAGTCCGCTGAGTCTGCATTGAGTGTGTGGTGTGTGGTCGGACTAGAGGGGGGGTGAACAGCGGGGCCGCCTTCACCTCTGCAATGAAAAGTACCTGTTCCCTCGTGTCTACTACCGCAAGATCGATTGGCTCGCTTGCGTTGCAAACAAAGCAGTCAGTTTTTTCCGTGAGATCAAAATAGGCGGCGACGATTTCGCGGAACGCGAGGGCGGTGGTCGGGCCAATCTGGCCGGAACCCGGTTTGTGCCCCTTCGTATGGACAAACCGGTTGGCAAGCACACAGCCTGGGCAGACATTCAAAATGGGATAGAAATCCTTCCCGAAGTGTCCGCACCAGAGCCATTCCTCCGGTTCAACGTACTGATAGAACTTGCTCGCCACGATCAGATCAAATGCTGCGGCAAGCCGTTCAGATAGCGGCAATTCAGAGGCCGCACCCGATAGGGCTTGGCGAACGAGGGCGTAGGCGAGCGGATTTTCGTCTGCGCGAGTCCTGCCGTGGAGTTTGTCTTTCAGAAATGGCGGTATTGTATCCATATTCAGTAGTATCCAGGCCCGACTATGGCTCGGAGGTGAACAGATGAACCTGGCGGCGGGGACCCTTGCTGTCGATGTCGCGATTGAGCAGGGTCCGGGTTTCTCCGTGCTGTGTGTCGCTGAAGTAGATTCGATGATCCTGAGTATAGGCGGAGGTTGAAAAGGTCACGTTCATGGTGGAATCTTGATTGAGGATCATCGGCATTTCGGGCGGCACCCGGGTGACCGGATAGAGAAAGCCGCCGAGCAGCTCGAGTCGGCCGCCGTCGAGATTCTGGACAAAGGTGGTGGCGTATTCGGTTTTAAGTCCGAGAATCCAGACCGTGCCGCCGCGGTTAACCACTTCCGAAACCTCGTGACTCTCCGGGTTGAGCTGGCGACCCCATAGACGCTGCCCCTTGCCAATGCGCCAGTAATTCATTACATTCTCGGCCAGAACATCGCCCGCCCCGTCGTGTCCGCGATATGTTCCCGGGCCGCTGTGCCGCAGGACCAAGCGGCGTGTGCCGACATGTTCGAGATCGCCCTCCAGCCCCAGCCGTTCCATGATCAAAGGCGGTTCCCGCTCCGAGCCGGTCAGCCGCAAAATCGGTCCGTCGTAGTCGCGATGTCGTCGAATCGTGCTCTTCATTCCCATCATATACCTTAGGCTGCCGCGCGGCTCGACCGCGGAACGCACCTGAGGATTGAAGTTGGCCGGGAAAAACAGTGCTTCGGCTCCGGACTCGATCGCGGCCTGGATCGCGGGCGCCCAGTCGCCGTTCTCGACGTGGTCGGCGAAATCCCGCACATCGACCCATTCCACGGGCTCCGCAGTCAGGGGTATAGCCGGGGTCTCTTCGACCGGCAGCCGCATGGTTCTGGCGGGTGCCTCGAACAGGGAAAGCGGCTGCCCGGCGAGGTATTCGTCAACCTGCGGTCCGTCCACATTCCGGTCGCCGTCCCGGATTGCCGGGTGATAGCCTGAAGTTGTCAGATCGCGCACCAATAGAGCACCGTCGTTGGTGAGCTCTATTGCCGCTCCGGCATTCCGCCCGTCCGCGATCAGTTCTGAATCGAGCAGAGTGACCATGCCCCAGCCGCCGGTTTTGACGGCGGTTGCCGTGCCCTGGCTGCGCAGGTTGCGAATGGAAAGGATATTGCCATGGTTCTCGATCCCTGCCAGCCTCTGATTGCGCAGCCGAATATTCTCGAAGACCAGCGAGTACTCACCGGCCCGGACATAAATGCCGGTGTCGAATCCGTCAATGGCCACATTTTTTATCAGCGTCGGACCCGGCCAGTTGGTCGAGAAATCAAGCCCCCGATAGCCGCTGCCGTCGCCGGAGCGAATAGCCACGTTCTCGATCGTCCCATGGTTGTTTGAATGAAACGAAAGCGCAACCGCTCCCGGATTCCCCGTGCCTGTATCGATGGTCAGATCGAACAAATAGTTGCCCATCACATTGCCGGCATTGCCTTTGCCAGTGCGCTCGCGCCACTGTCCCCAACCCGCGTAGAGCATTGCCTCCGGTTCCTCGGGGTCGCCGAAGCCGGAGCTGCGATCAGCCAGGCGCAGCACTGTCCGCTCCCGGCCGGCCCCCTGCACCACCAGAAAGCGCGTCCAGCTCAGTGGCTCGCTGATCAGATATTCACCTTCGGGTATGTACAGGGTTTCGTAGGCGATCGGCACCCGGTCCTGCAATTCCTCGAAAGCCCGTCGCAGGGCGGCGGTGTCGTCGTGAACTCCATCCCCGACCGCGCCGTAGCGCAGACGCAGGTCAGCATGGCCTCCGAATTCCGGTAGTGGACCGGGGGCGGGCGCGAATGAAACGTCACGCAACTCATGCGGGGTGGCTCTGAGAAACTCCCACGGCGGCTTTGCCCGGGGACTCAGGCTCACCCCCCCGACAGCGCCGCGGAAGCGCCGTTCGTTGTCGCCACCGCCCAGAATCAGTTTGCCCTGGCCGAAGCGCAGCGGTCGCGACAGCTCGATTT
>SLNM01000085.1 GCA_007133055.1 Lentisphaeria bacterium | reverse complement strand
GAGTCGACCATCAAGCGTAGGTCGAGCAACGGTCGAGACGGATTCTCGACCTACGGGCAGAGCGTAGGTCGACTATCCGAGTCGACCATCAGACGTAGGTCGAGCAACGGTCGAGACGGATTCTCGACCTACGGGCAGAGCGTAGGTCGACTATCCGAGTCGACCATCAAGCGTAGGTCGACAACATCCCGCTAGCCCCTCCGCGAAAAGGCATAACGCTTGTTACTGGGTTCAACTTTTTCCCGAACTTTGTCGCGCACCTTAGTCGAAAACAGGGGAACCGGTTGACGCTCCCAACCCTTTACCCAACCCGCTTAACCGACTCGCACAAACGATTGAAGTGCCCCTTCAGGGCACAATTTTCTCTGATTTCCACCCAGGGTTGCGCTGCGCTTAACCCTGGGCTACGATGATGCCGCCCCTTTGGGGCTATGACACTTACCGCTTTGTGCCCTATTCGCGTAGATTCGCGTGATTCGCGGTTGAAAAAATGCCATCTGTAACATTGGCGAGTGACACGGCCGAGGACGACCGAATTACCAATGACTCGCGCCGCATCATGCAACTGCCGCAGTTCCGCGTTTACGCGGCAGCCCCGAATAGCCTTACCCGACCCGCTTACCCGGCGCGGCGACCAATAGCCTTGTCGCGCACATTGCCTTTTCGTCCTATGTAATGTTTGAAGCGTGACGCGACACTAACTGGTTTTCACCTCGCACGCCACACAAGGTTCCATGTAGCACATCATATCGTCGAACTGCTCTTTCTCGAGGCAGGGCGGCGCCAGGTTGGCGCAACCGCCGCAGACCGCTTTGTCCGGCTCGTTGTAGGTGCATCGAAGCTGACAGGCCGGACACACATACATGCAGCCGCCGCACAGCCGGCATTGGTCGGACTTCACATCGAAAGGCGTGCCAATGGTTCGTTTCTCGCCCCGGTGCCGGAACCCAATGGCCTTGGCCATCATCTGCTCCTGACACATGCGCACGCACAGACCGCACAGGATGCAGTCGTCATGCTCCTGTCTGAACCGCTGCTGCCGAAGACCATGGGCTGAGGCCAGGTCCTGAATCACTTTGGACTGGGGGCAGGATGCCAGCAGCAGCTCCAAAATCATTTTGCGCGCCCGCACCACCCGTGAGGTGGCGGTGCGAACCTCCAATCCCTCCTCGGCAGGATAGGTGCAGGAGGAAACCAGCCGTGATTTCGGAGCCCGGCCAATCTCCACCACACACAGGCGGCAGGCGCCGTAGGGCGAAAGCCCCTCCATGTGACAAAGAGTGACGATCGGGAAGCCCATGAACCTGGCCGCCTCGAGCAGCGTTGTTCCCTTCTCAACCGCCACATCGACACCGTTTATCCTGAGATTGATCATGCTAGACTTCCTTCCCCGCAATCTCCTGCTGCTCAACTCTGTCCCGGGTGAACTCCAGGTCGCACCTAAGACACCTCGCGGCCTCGCGCCCGGCCTGCTCAGCCGAAATCGTCAGCTCGACTTCCGCAAAGTTCCCCACCCTGGCTTTGGCGGCCAGCGTCGGCGGTTCGATTCGAGCCTCCTCCGACGCCTCCTGGGGGTCGGAGGTCAATGGTTCCACGTAGGTTCGGGGCAACGTCGGTTCCGGCGGTATTTCGAGGGGCTGTCCGGAGACGTATCGGTTTATGGCTCCGGCCGCCTGCCTGCCCGCTGCAATGGCGTCAACCACCGTGTTCGGCCCCGTGACCATGTCGCCGCCGGCAAAGACACCCTGGCGGCTGGTACACAGGGTTTTGGCGTCTACCTGTATTCTCCCGCTCCGGTCCAATGCCAGCCCCATCGGCGCCAGGCAATCGCTGTCCGGGCGCTCCCCGATCGCCACAATCAGGGTGTCCAAGTCAAGCGCGAACTCGGTCTCAGGCATCGGAATCGGTTTGCGCCGGCCGCTGGCGTCAACTTCGCCAAGCTTGTTGCGATAGCACCTGATATCCGCCAGACGCCCGTTCTTTGCCTCGATCTTGACCGGCTCGACAAATGTTTCCACCTTGACACCCTCGGCTTCGGCGGCCTCGATGTAGCGAATCTTGACCGGCGAGATCAGGGTTTCCAGCTTGATCCCCTCGGCCAGGGCGGCGTCCACCTCTTCGGCGTAGGCCGGCATTTCCTGGCTGGTACGGCGATACAGCAGAGTTACACTTTCAACCTCTTGCTGACGCATCGCAACCCGGGCGGCGTCGACGGCGGAGTTGCCGCCGCCGACAATCCCCACCCGGCCACGAGCCAGCTCACGGCCGTGCAAATTGTACTGCTTGAGAAAACTCATCGAGGAATGCACTCCGTCAACATCCTCCCCTGCCAGCCCGAGTTGCTGACTCTGATCCGCCCCCATGGCCAGGAAAACCGCCTCAAAACCATCCTCCAGCAAGCTGTCAACCGTAATATCCCGTCCGAGCACGGTGCCGCCGCGAAAGTCTATGTTCGGATCGTCGAGCAGTTGTTTGATCTCCTTGCGCATCACCTCCTTGGGCAAGCGATACTCGGGAATGCAACTGATCAGCATGCCGCCGGGCTCCTGGTTTACATCGAAAATGGTTGCGCGATGTCCCAGCAGCGACAGGTAGTGTGCGGCCGAAATGCCGGCGGGGCCGGCGCCGACCACCGCCACGCGGGCGGGTTTCTGGTTCTTCGCAACCGTCTTTTTAGGCTGGTAAACGGAAGGGTCGATATTGTCTGCAACAAAACGTTTCAGGGTGCGAATGGCAATTGCCTCGCCACCGCTGAGAGCAAGGTTGCACCGGGTCTCACATTTACGGTCGCATACCCGGGCGCACACCGATGGCAGCGGATTGACCTGGCGAATGGCCTGATAGGCCTGTTCATAATCGCCCTTCGCAATCATGGCCACATAGCGCCAGGCCTCCGTGCCCAGCGGACAGGCCGACTGGCAGGAGGCGCCAATCAGGTCACGGCAGACAAATGCGTCGCACCTCTTGTCCTCGACGTGCCGCAGGTATTCCCGGCGAAAATAGCGAAGCGTACTTAAAACCGGGTTGGCGGCGGTCTGGCCCAGCCCGCACATCGTGGTGTCCTTGACCACCGCCGCCAGTTCCTCGAGAAGCTGCAGATGCGCAGGGGTGCCGCGGCCGCTGGAAATGTCGTCGAGAATCTCATGCATCCGCTGTGTGCCCTTGCGGCAGGAAAAACACTTGCCGCACGACTCGTCCTTGAGAAAGTTCATAAAGTATTTTGCCACATCGACCATGCAGGTGTTTTGGTCCATCACAATCATGCCGCCGGAACCCATGATCGAGCCGGCCGCCGCCAGGCTGTCATAGTCGACCGGCAAGTCAAAGCGGTCGGACGGAATGCATCCGCCTGACGGTCCGCCGGTCTGCACCGCTTTGATTTTGGCTTTGCCAACCGGTCCGCCGCCGATGTCGTAGACAATATCCTTGATGCTGGTGCCCATCGGCACTTCGACCAGGCCGGTATTCTTAATCTTACCGACCAGGCTGAAGATTTTGGTGCCCGCGTTGTTGGGCGTGCCAAGCCTGGCGAACGCTTCGGCGCCATCTCTGAAAATCAAGGGGATGTTGGCCCAGGTTTCCACGTTGTTTATGGCGGTGGGCCTGCCGTCGACCCCCTTCTGCACCGGGTATGGCGGGCGCTGGCGAGGCTCCCCCATTTTTCCCTCGATCGAGCGGATCAGAGCGGTTTCCTCGCCGCAGACAAAGGCGCCGGCGCCCTTGACCACTTTGATGTCGAAGGAAAATTCCGTGCCCAGTATGTTCTCGCCCAGCAGCCCCAGCTCATACGCCTGCCGCAGAGCAATGTTCAAGTGCTTGATGGCAAGGGGATATTCGTTCCGGACATAAACAATACCCTCGGTTGCCCCGGTGGCGTAGGCGCCGATCAGCATTCCCTCGATGATACTGTGCGGGTTGCCCTCCAAAAGGCTGCGGTCCATGTAGGCGCCCGGGTCCCCCTCGTCGGCATTGCAGACCAAGCACTTGCCGCGATGCCCCGGCTGCTTTGACAGCATCTCCCATTTCACACCGGCGGGAAAGCCGCCGCCGCCGCGACCGCGCAGCCCCGAAGCCTTAACCTCCTCAATCACTACGCTCGAATGGTCGGTTGCAAACACCTTTCCCAGCCCCAGATAACCACCGTTCCCGATATAGTCCCCGATGCGGATGGGATCTACTCTTTCGCTCCACGCCAGCAGATTACGGCTCTGCATGCTAAAAAAGGGCAGGTCGTCCTGTTTTTCGATGCGCTCGCCGCTATCAGGGTCGAGACTGAGCATGTCGGTTATTACATGGCCATTGGCGGTTGCCTCGACAATTCGCTTCATACCCTCGGGGTCAACTCTGGGATAAAAAGTTCGCCTGGGCTCGATCAATACCGATGGTTCCATTTGGCAGAAACCATGACAGCCGGTGATGCGAAGGCGGAGCTTCCGCGCCAAACCACGGGTCATTATTTCACGCTTGGCAGTGCGAATCAAATCGCCGGTGCCGCTGGCGAGCCCGCAGGTGCCCGCGGGAATAACGATGCACGGCATATTCAGATCAAGCCCGCTGTCAAAGACTGCGTGCTTACGTTTCAAGTCGTCGATAGAAGATAATCTTTGCATCCCATAACCTTGTACTAGCCTGCTTAGTTCAAGTCCAACATATGACTATCGCATCCGCGGCGCGAACACAAATGCAGCACCCCGCCGCCTCTGACCTGCAATCCTAGCATCGGCGCCTCGCACTCCGAACAGACAAACGAACTCCGAACCTCGCCGTCGCAGTGAGGACAGGTGAAATCGACCACCTCGCCCGCCGGAATATCGAACTCGGTCGAAACACTGCGGCTGCCATACAAACAGGACAGTCTTACCAGCCCCTTGAACGAATCCGAGACCCCGTTGACCGCAAGGCAGGGAAGACCGTCGACCAGGAACTCCTCGTCCCGGAAGCTTTGACCGCAGTGGCGGCAGAGTGCTTCGACCGGGAAAACGCTCTCATTCTTTCCGTCGTCATCCCGGTCAAGCCCCGTGCGCGCCTGCTCGATCAACTGTTTGATCTGCGCCTTTCGGACCTTGGAAAAATAGCGCCCGTCAATCACCACCACCGGCCCGAGCGCGCAGGCGCCAAGGCAGTTTACCGTCTCCAGGGTGAATTTCCGGTCGGGCGTAGTCTGACCCGCTTCAATGCCAAGACACCGTTCCAGCTCCGCTACGATCCCGGCGGCGCCACGGACATGGCAGGCCGTGCCCAGGCAGGTGCAAACCAAGTGCTCGCCCTTGGGCTGAAGGCTGAACACCCGATAGAAGGTAGCCACACCGTAGATATCGACCAGAGAACGACCGGTATGCCTGCTGACCAGGCGAAGCGCGGCCTCGGGCAGGTAGCCATAACGATTTTGCACCTCTTCGAGGATCGAAATCAAACCGCCTCGATCATTCTCGCGATTGGCCAGTATCGATAGAATATCCTCCGGCTCGACTGTCTTTTCGGCCGGGAGTGCTTCACCAGCCGCCGTCGCCTTGTCATCCATTCGTCCGAGGCTCCATGTTCAAATGCAATTGCAAATGCGTTGGTTCAGGATAAAAAAAAACGGCGCTCCTACTGTAACCTGATTCCGTGAGAATTGCGAAATAGGCGAATCGAGCCAAACGTAGGTCGACTATCCGAGTCGACCAGGCTCGATTCGCTTGGGCGAGACGGATTGCCGTTCCCTTCGGTCACTGCTACACTGTGTGTAGCCTCTGTTCCTACGGAACGGTGCCGCTTCGCTGCTATCCTACGGACAGCCTCTGTTGCTTCGCAACGGTCACGCCCTACGAAATCTGCATTTCGCAATTCCCGGTGACCTGATTCCGTGAAAAGCCACGAGCAACGAAAACAGGAAAGAGAGCCGCTTGCACCGAGGAATTTAACCCCGATTCCAAACACCGCAAATTGCATCATTCTCCTTGTACCTACGGGCGTCCCCGCCCGTAGAACGCACCCCGCACACCTATACGGCCGAGGACGACCGT
>SLNM01000239.1 GCA_007133055.1 Lentisphaeria bacterium | reverse complement strand
CGCGGTGCCGGGAAGAGCGCGGCAATCGAGGCGCTGAGTTTCATCTGTCAGCCTCGCGACTTCGAAGAGGTGGAGCGGAGGAACCCTCCCGACTGGTATACACGTGCCAAGGCCACACTTGCCGGATGCAATATCAGACTGTGCATCCAGTTTCAGGGCGGCGAGAAAGCAACCGAAATCCCCAAGAGGGCACTGTTCGCTCGCCGTCATTTTTCACAGTCCGAGGGCTACGAGCCGGTCCACTATTCGGATCTCGATGGTCGCGAACTCCTCACGAGTCAGATTCCCCCGAGATCCGTGACAATGTTCCGCTTGGGAGAGATTGAGAAACACGCAGGCACAAAACGCCTACGGTCCCTGTTCGATGGAATATGCGGCCCGGAAATCAGTGCTATCGAGGAGCAAATTGCGAAGAAGAAGGAAGAGCTTCGTGAGCAACGCGGTGAGATGTTGGCAGTGGCGCGCGAGCTCGTCAGCCTAACGGCGGGCGATGCTCCACTGCGTGACTACTTGCATAGACAGGAACTCCTGGCGGCCGTCGACCACCCCGACGTTCGGCAAGCCTACGAGCGGATTGACCAGCTTGAGAAGGCGCAGAAGACCGCAGCTGCGGCGAACGACGACTGGGATAGCGTAGAGGGCTCCTTCGATTTGGATGCAGGCGTTACGCGCGCAACGAGCTTTTTCGACAGGTATCGCTCAGCCGCGCTAAGCGACACCGGCGCGGCCCTCCCGGATCATGAGGGACTGATACGCATAGTAGGAGCCGATGCCGAAGCCGCTGAGGCTGAGGATGGGCGGCTTCGGCAGATTGCCGATGCCGCGAACACGCTGAAGACTCGACTCAACTCGGTTTCGGGAGACTTATCAGCCCACCACACCAGCGTAGGGAACGCCACGCGTGAAGCACGCGATGCCCTACAGGAGAGGGGGCTCCCCAGTGGAGGAAAAGACAGAGAGGCGAAGAAGAATGCCCTCGAAGAAGCACAAGAGGCACTGAGGCAGTACCGCGAACTGCTGGGCCGATGGCAGGAGGCACGGGCCGCGCGCAGTACTGCCGTGACGGAACTGCGGGAGCTTGCTGACAGACGGTCGCAGTTGCGAGAAGAGACGGCTACCCGGATTACTGATCGCCTGAAGCGGGACCTGGACAGCGACATTCTTATCATCGAAGCGAATGCGCGCACTCAATCAGACAACAACGCATTCCATGATTGGTGTAACACGCACTTTGCAGACAGGCGTTTCCAGTACCGTGACAAACGAATCGCTGCCTTATTGGAGAAGGGGTTGACGCCCGCAAAGCTTCGGACACTCTTGCTGACCACAGCGCCGCCAGCCGATTACTCACCGCTTGAGATCCCCGGCAACGCTTCCGATGGTGGAATTGATGGCGGAATAGCGGAGTCTCTATACCAGCGGTGTGTGGCCGTGAAGCAGCTCCCGCCAGAAAAGCCGGAATCCGATGTCGATCCGAATGTCTGGAAGAATTGCCCCGAGGAGATCCGCGCGGGTCTGCTGGAGTTCCAATGCGAGCCCGACGGGACACTCGGCGCGGACGCAGTCTTGGAACTCGACGAGATCCTCTTCGACGATGAGCCCGTCATTCTCCTGAATGATCGTCCTCATGACGCAGATGCCAGGCTTCGCCCGCTTGAAGAACTCTCTCCCGGCCAGCGGTGCAGCGCGATTCTCCCGATTCTCCTGCTGATTGGCGAGGGGCCGCTCGTCATTGATCAACCGGAAGACAATCTCGACAACCGCCTTATTCGCCAGGTCATCGTCAATATCCTCGCCAGCATCAAGCTGCGACGACAGGTGATCGTGGCGACGCATAATCCGAATGTGCCCGTGCTTGGGGACGTAGAAAACGCCGTCGTCTTGCGCGGTGTCAAAGACCGAGAATGCGTTGTCGACGTTGCAGGGGATCTCGACAATGGCGAGGTGGTTCACCAACTCACACAAGTCATGGAAGGGGGTCGTGAGGCCTTCCAGTACCGCCAGACCATCTATCAGGTCCACTGGTCTGAGTCGGTAGCGAGTAGCGAGGCCCGCGCAGATGCCGGAGCGGACGGAGCCAAAACGGGAGGACGGGATGACGGATAGAAAACCAACACCATATGGCCCTGACAA
Organism: Lentisphaeria bacterium; assembly: GCA_007133055.1. Lineage (GTDB taxonomy): Bacteria > Verrucomicrobiota > Lentisphaeria > Oligosphaerales > PUNB01 > SLNM01. The sequence continues at coordinate 3,889 of SLNM01000239.1, read as the reverse complement.
CCCGCACCCACTCTCCACGATGCGGACGGAGTTGGTGTGGGAGGGGAAGTACGACGAGTTCGGGAGGCGGCGGGAGGTGGATGTCGCGGCCTGCGCGATGCCGATGCAGCGGATCGAGACGGTGGACGAGCCGCGTCAAAGGGCCGCCGCCGAAGGTCAGATGGACATGTTCGAGCAGAAGCTCATGCAGGTGCGCGAGGAGGCGCCGGCCTGGCCGGAATTCCGCAACCGCCTGATCTGGGGCGACAACAAGCTCGTCATGGCCTCCCTGCTCAAGGAGTTCAAGGTCAGGATCGACCTGATCTATATCGATCCCCCGTTCGATGTCGGGGCGGATTTTACGATGAATGTGCCGATTGGCGACGAAAGGGATAATATCAGCAAGGATCAATCCACCCTTGAAATGGTTGCATATCGAGAGATGTGGGGAAAGGGCACTGATTCCTATGTTCATATGCTTTATGAGCGAATTATGCTGATCCGTGATTTGCTGGCCGAGGCTGGCAGCATTTACGTGCATTGTGATTGGCGTGTCACTCACCTGATTCGGATACTTCTCGATGAAGTGTTTGGAAAGGAGAGCTTCAGGGACGAAATTATCTGGCGCAAATTGACTGCGGCCAAGGCACAAAGCAGTTATTTTAGCAACGTTAAGGATACGATATATTTTTATACCAAGTCAGATCATTCACATTTTGAAACGCAATATATTGAAGGAACTGAAGATCACAAGAATTATGCAATGATTGAAGATGGCACTGGACGGCGATATGGATCATTTGATTTCACTCAAAAAGGCGATGGCCCTCCCCGCCGCTTTGGATCGAAAATTCTTGCCCCGCCCGCAGGGAAGCATTGGATTTGGTCGCAAGAGAAAATTGACAAAGGCATCTCAGAGGGTCGCATCATTTTTACCTCATCTGGCTTGCCGCGAGTCAAGAGATACTTGGACGAAAAGAAGGGGAATGTTGTTGGGGATCTCTGGGCTGATGATTGGGTTAGCCCTTTATCTGCAAATGCGAGCGAAAGGGTAGAGTATGCAACACAGAAACCAGAGTCGTTATTGGAGAGAGTGATATCTGCTTCTTGCCCAGAGGGCGGGTTGGTCGCCGACTTCTTCTGCGGCATCGGCACGACCGGTGCGGTGGCGGAGAAGCTGGGGCGCCGATGGATCATGGCCGATCTCGGACGGTTCGCCATCCACACCAGCCGCAAGCGCATGATCGAGGTGCAGCGCGAGCTGCACGATGCCGGCAAGCCATACCGCGCGTTCGATGTCTATAACCTCGGTCGCTACGAGCGGCAGTGGTGGCAGAAAGAGCGGCTGAAGGGGGCCGACGAGGAGCATCGCCGGGTTGTACTCGATTTCTTCAAGGCGGAAACGCTGACCAATACGCCGTCGCCCCTGATCCACGGACGGAAGGGCGGGGCCTTCTGTCATGTCGATGCCATCGACACGATCTTCACCCGGCCCGAGGCGACGGCCGTCGCCAAGGCGGTGGCCGAGGCGGGTGGCAGGGAGTGCTACTGCCTGGCATGGGAGTTCGAGATGGACATCCGCCTGCATACGGAAGCGCTGCGCAAGGAACTGGGCGCAAAACTCAAGCTGATCCAGATTCCGCGCGAAATCATGGAAAAGAACCGCACCAGCCCGCCGCCGTTCCTGGAAATGGCCGTTCTCGAAGCGGAAGTCGTCCGCCGCAGATCAACCGTCAGCAATCAAAAATCAACCTTCGACATCAAGCTGACGCGCTTCATGCCATCGCTTGCCGAAGTGCCGACAAAGGAGCTGGAGGCGCTGAAGGAACGGGCGATCAAAAGCGGTTTCGACTTCATTGACTTCTGGGCGGTGGATTTCGACTGGCAGCCGGGCAAACCGTTCAATCATCACTGGCAGGACTACCGCACACGCAGGGACCGGACGCTCCGAACCGTCAGCGATGCCGGGTTCGAATACCCGAAGAAGGGCAAGTACACTGCCTGCGTCAAGGTGGTGGACACCTTCGGATGCGACACGAGCATAAGTGTGATTGTTGATGTTTGATTGTTGATTGAAAGAGGCGTGCGATGAATAGCGATGAATTGAAAGCCAGGACGAAGCAGTTTGCGTTGCGCGTGATGCGGTTGGTAGAAGCGTTGCCGAAGACTTGTGTGGGGCGGGCGATTGGGAGCCAACTTGTGCGGAGCGGGACGTCGGTGGGAGCAAACTATCGTGCGGCTTGTCGTGGGCGTTCGAAGGCCGAGTTCTCTGCCAAGATGGGAACCGTTGCCGAAGAGGCAGACGAAAGCTGTTTCTGGTTGGAACTGATCATGGAGGGCGACTTGCTGCCGTCGGAACGCGTGCAACTCCTGCTGGATGAAGCCGATGAACTCACCGCCATCTTTACTGCCTCCACAAAGACGGCCAGATTTGGAGGCCAGTCATGACCCATTCACGTCTCCGACAATCAACCGTCAACAATCGACGATCACAATTCCCAGGGACCTTGGCGACTATTGAGCAAATGAAGCGCGACGGCGTGACCGAGAATTACGCCATCGGCGGCGCCGTGGGCGCCACGTTCTATATCGAGCCGATGGCGACCATGAATGTGGACGTGTTTGTCCTGTTCCGGCACGGACTCGAAGAGGCGTGGACGCGATTTCATCGCAGATTCCTGGAGGATGAGCCATGACCGATCCGTTCGAACGCATCACCAAAAGCAAGCAGCGCGAGCGCAGGAGACTGGCCGCCTTGCCGTTTGCGGAGAAACTCCGACTACTGGAGGAACTCCGGGATCGGGAGGCGGCGATCATTGCCGACCGCGAGCATTCTTCAGACGCAGCCTTGCCCGATCGGGTGCTTCTCCTGAGGGAGCCACGCGTAAGATATGACGCCGGCGGCGGGAGGAATGATCGCAATTCCACACGCATATAGGAACCGCTCTTCACTCCCTGGGAATAACCGATGAACTCCGAACCGTCCACCCGCCATGATTCCGCCCCCATCCTCGCCAAGTCTGAATCATCGGTACCCGCTGATTTTGTCTGCCGACGCTGCGGTAATTGCTGTCAGATTGCCGGGGAAGTTCGTTTGGATGACCGGGACATCAACCGCATCGCCCGCTTTCTGCAAACAAGCAGGGGCGCCTTTGTCGAGCGCTATACAAGGCTGGCCAGGGATCGACGGGGATTGGCGCTGATCGACGGTGAAGGGGACCGCTGTATTTTTCTCGACCCGCAAAACCACTGCGCCATCAACCCCGCCAAACCCCGGCAGTGCCGAGGTTTTCCCCGTCGATGGCGCAATCCCGGCTTTGAAGCCTCCTGCCGCGGCTGCTCCCCTCCTCCCGCATAATGCTTCAGACACGGGTTGGCGCCGTCCGGCCTCGGACGGTAATTAACGGCGGAGACCCGCCGTCTCCAGATACCCGCACCTTGTCGCGCACCTTATTCGAAAACAGGGGGACCGATTGACGATTACGGGCGACGAGAACGGTGGACCAGACCTCGCTATTTTGAGCACAAGGGGGTCGCAAGTTGAACGACACTCAGAAAGGAAAATGCCCAACCAGCCTATTTTCAGGAACGGACAACAATATCCAATATCCAACAGGGAATATCCAACCGAACAAGGAAGGGACAATGACCGGGGCAAGACACTATGACCTCCAAGACCGTCTGATCGACTACGCAGTGCGGATAATCGCTCTGTCAGAAGCCTTGCTGGCGAAGGCTGATTTTGCGCACAAACAATCGGAACAGCGAAGAAGGGCACGGAACGATAATGTCCTGCCTTGGATTTGGATATTCCGTGTTGGCTGTTGGATATTGAAACTGGTTGTATGTATCAAGTTACGCAATACTATGAAAACAGGGCGTTCCATTTGCGCTTAAAAGTGAGTTCTGG
>SLNM01000250.1 GCA_007133055.1 Lentisphaeria bacterium | reverse complement strand
TGGGCATGGCCAATTTCGCCTGGATACTGTTCGGCTGGATACTGCTTTCCCGCGGCATTCGAGTGGGGTCGGAATGGGTCGGTGCGGATGTCATAAACTTGGTTCGTTTCGGCAGTTTTTTCGGCATTGCCATGATCATGCTGTATACGGGGCGGCGCTTTTATGCCAATGTGACCCTGGGCTCCCTCGGCTGGCGGCGGCGGCAAGGAGCTGTCGAGAGATACGAGGTATGGGCGGGGCGCGGTCTGCTGCGTTGTTTTGTGCTGGCCGTACTGCTGCTGCGCTCGGCCGGGCTGCCTCTGTTCTGGGGGGCGCTGTGCGTTCTTCTTATGCTCCTGATCTTCGTGGTGCTCGCCCGCGTGGTTTGCGAAACCGGCGCTTTTTTTCTGCAGACTTCCTGGATGCCGGTCGGCATTCTCACCGCACTTTTCGGTTTCGAGGCGATCGGGCCGACCGCCTATATTGTCATGGGCATGGTCAGCATCATGCTGGTCGGCGACCCGCGCACCGCCCTCATGCCCTTTCTCAGCACAGGGTTGCGGATTGGCGAAGAGACAGGTGAAACACGACCTGGCCGCCTGAGCCCCTGGCTGGCCGCGGTGGTGGTCGGCGGTTTTTTGATGGCCGGCGCGGCGACCTTGTATTTCCAGCATAATCTCGGGGTTAACGTGCATGATAGCTGGGCCATGCGCAGTCTGCCATCGATGCCCTTCAACGAGATGGCGCGGAACACGGCCGAGGCGAGCGCGCACGGGGTGTTGTCGGAAGTGGTCGCCAAATCGACGGCCGAGCGCCTGTTCTCCATGTTCTCGCCCGCCGAAGGCGCTTATTTCTGGATTCTGCTGGGGGCGGCGCTGGTGCTGGTTACCGCCTTCGCCCGACTGCGTTTTTCTTGGTGGCCGCTGCATCCGGTGATATTCCTGGTCTGGGCCACCTATCCGATTCAGCGTTTCGGCGGCTCGTTCCTGATCGGCTGGGCGATCAAGGCTGCTGTGGTCAAGACCATGGGGGCTAATGGCTACCACTCGGTAAAACCGCTGATGATCGGGTTGATCGCCGGTGATCTGTTCGGGGGACTGCTGTGGATTGCCGTCGGCCTGGTTTACTACTATGTTACCGGACTGACCCCGGTGTCGTATCCGATCTTCCCCACATGATCGGCACTTCGGTATTAGCGAAGGCGGGTCGTCGCAAGCGTATTCCGGTTGATGTTTCAAACACAATATTTGAACTATGACGGGTGGTTTATAAATGTGTAGGCATCAGGAGTCCGACCGCATGGTGCGCATTCCTGAAACCTGAACTCTGAAAACAGGGCGTTCCATTTGCGCAAAAAGTGGGTCCTGGTTTGAAGTGCCCCTTCAGGGCACCAATTGCGTTTGCTCACTTACCCCAGGCGATGCCTGGGGCTACGATGAAGCCGCCCCCTTGCGCCTTCGTCAAGGTGCCGGCATCAAAATGGGCGGGTGCCTGCAATGCAGTGGTTTGCGTGTCTCCAAGCCGCGCGCTTTGTCGATTCACTCTTCGTCACCGGCCAATTGTTCGCGCAGTTCTTTGGCCATTTCCTCCTCCGGGTACCATTGCAGGCCGCGTTGAAGCGCCGTTGCCGCCGCCGAACGATTGCCCAGCGCCAGCTCGTTGCGAGCCACCCCAAACCACATGGCCGCCCAGTGCGGGGCGAGCGGGCCGCCGCCCGGCGATAGGCTGCGGCCGCCATTGCCGGCGCCTGCAATGCCTGCGCCGCGTTCCTGCCGTAGCGCGATCTGAGCTACGGCGGTTCCCTTCCCCGTTTTCGCCCCTTTCGTGTATTTCGCGGTTGAAAAATGCCCGCCTGTCTTCTGCCCTCTGGTCACATCAAGCTCAGAGGAGAGGAACCAGCTTCCTCCATTTTTTTATAGAAACGTTTGAAGTCCATATGATAATCGAACTCATGCTTTTCCTGGGTGCGTTGCGCATGCAAATCGATATTATGGACCATGTCGATTCACTCTTCGTCACCGGCCAATTGTTCGCGCAGTTCTTTGGCCATTTCCTCCTCCGGGTACCATTGCAGGCCGCGTTGAAGCGCCGTTGCCGCCTCCGAACGGTTGCCCAGTACCAGCTCGTTGCGAGCCACCCCAAACCACATGGCCGCCCAGTGCGGCGAGCGGGCCGCCGCCCGGCGATAGGCTGCGGCCGCCATTGCCGGCGCCTGCAATGCCTGCGCCCGATGACCCAGAAGCTGCCAGGGATGCGGGGAGAATGGCGACAGTCCGGCGGCGCGCTCGACTTTCTCGGCGAATTGTGGTAGGTTTCGCCGGTTAACCATCGTCATGGTCAGATTATAATACAATCGCTCGCCCGGCCACCGCCAGATTCCGAAGATGGCCATGGCAGCCAGGAGCCCGGCCAGCATTCGCGCTTGTTTGCCTGGCCGGTAATACCTCTGTTCAACGTCGGATGGCGCTGTTGAACGGCTTGAATGATCACCGCTGAGAATCAACACCGGCAGAACCGCCGCCACCGAAACCGTGCCGGGGATGGTGACGTTGAAGTCGGTAAGTGAATGCAGGAACCAGGCCAGGCATCCGGCGCCGACGCAGAAGCGTAATAATTTTTCCCTTCGTTCGACCGTCGCCACGGTCTTATTCTCGGATCGGTCGCCTCCGGGCGGGCTGGTGCGCAGAATCCACCAGGGCAGCAGGCCGAGCATCAGGAATGCCGCACCCGCCGGCAGTCCCGCCTGGGCGGCAAAGAAAAGAAAGCCGTTGTGGGGCACCCGCGTCACCTCCATTTCCTCGGCTTTCAGCCGCATGTAGTGATGGAAGAACTCCCCCATGCCAACGCCGGTCAGGGGGCGTTGACGAATCATTTCCAGAGCCGCTGTCCAGTAGTCCACACGAGCCTCAAGCGAGGCCAGGCCGCGATGATGCTCGCGCTGCCGCAGAGCCAAGGCGCCGCCGCCCAGCAACAAAACGGTCAGAGCCAAAACGACTGCCAGGCGGCGACTGGGCAGGCAAAGCAAAAGTGCTCCGACCAAGGCCATGGGCAGAGCCACCATGGCCGCCCGGCTGCCGGAGAACCATAGGGCGCCGGCCCAGAGGATCAATCCGGGAACCGCAAAAAACAGAGTGCCTGTCCACCATGCAAGCTGCCGGCGCGGCCGGAAAAATCTAGCCAGTGTCGGCTCCTCTCGCAGCCATCCGGCTCCTGGCCCGGCTCCGAGTTTGCCCAGCCAAAACAGCAGCAGCGGACCGATTAGCAGCAAGTGCGCCGCGTAACTGTTGGGATAGACAAAGGTTCCGAACGCCCGGCCCCTGGCCAGACGTGAACGAATTCCCTCGGCCAGCTCATCCCCGCCGACCCGCGCCATCTCCTCGGCCATCTCCAGACTGCGTTGCAACCCGCCACCCGGGACTTGGTTCCAGCCGGAGACTATCACCCATAAGCCGCCCAGCGCCACCGCCGCCAAAAAACGGTTCCGCCACGCCGGCGCCTGCCTGGTCAATATCAGCCCGGCCGCCGCCAGACACACTATTCCAAGCAAATGCCAGAGACAGCGCAGGGCGAAATCCCAGGCGGTCGTCGCCCACAGGCCGGTCAGCGAAAGCAACAGCAGCGCCAGCCAAAGTCCGACGGCCAGCGCCGCCCGTCGTTTCAGACTCAGGACTGGGGAAGCGACAACCAAGGCCAGCGCCAGAGCCAGGCCGCTAAGCGGCGGCAGCAGAAAAGGCGGCCAGCCCGTCAACAGCCACTCGAACCAGTCCATTGGAAAGACAACCGTCTCCCCCGTCTGAAAAGGGTTGCCGAACTTGAGCGGCAGCAAAAACAGCAGAAGCCAGTAGTAACCACAGACAATTCGGTGCATCATGGCTGTTTACCTCTTGCGGCCAAGCATTTCCAGTATGATCACAACCGTGCCGCCGACAATCATCATTCCCAGCCCCCACCAAAAGGTCGAAGCAGCGAACTCAGGCAGGACCGGATGACTGGCGGTCAGGCGCTGCTTCTCGCGCACCAATTCAAAAGTACGCTCCTGCCAGGGCCAGATCACCCACAGCGATCCGAGCATGAAACCGGTCAGAACCAAGTAGGTGCGGACACGGTGGTGGTGCAGAAACCAGGAAAGCAGGCGGGAGAACACAATGATTCCGGCGACCATGCCCAGAAAAAAGGGTAGCAAAATCAGGAGAGCGGCGATGGTTTCCTGGAAACCGTTCCCCAAACGGGCGAACTGGGAGAAAATATATTCATACTTACGCATGATCAGCAATATGAAAGAACCGGAAATACCCGGCAGGATCATGGCGGTAATCGCGACTGCGCCGGTGAGAAAGACAAACAACGGATGATCCGGGGTGTCACCGGGCACCAAGGTCACAATTCGCAGACCGACCGCCGCACCGAGGACGATCCACAAACCATCAATCGAGCGGGTGATCCCGGAGTCGCGGTAAACAAACCAGACCGAGCCCAGGATAAGGCCGAAAAACAAGCCGTACACAGCTTCCGGGTGGGAGTTCATCAATGCGGGCAGGCGAACGATGCGAGTGAAGAAAATGATCGCGGCGAAAACACCAGAAAGCAACATGGCCAGAAACCGCCAATGCACCCGGTTGAGCACAAGTCGCCATCGACCACGCAGGCCGGCTTGCAAGACCTTGGAATCGACGCTTTTTACCGCATCGATCAGGCGCACGTAAATGCCCAGAATCAGCGCCATGGTGCCGCCACTGACGCCCGGCACCACATCCGCCGCCCCCATGCAGAAGCCCTTGGCGGTCAGCCATGGCAGTTCGCGCCAGCGCGTGGCATCCGAAGCCGCTGCATGATGGGTGGTTTCCTGTTTCATTGCGATCTCCTGTACCGGTGTCGAATATTCTTTGGCGCCGTCCGGCCTCGGGCGGTGGTGGTTAACGGCGGAGGCCTGCCGTCTCCAGAAGACCCGCCGTCTACAAGAGTAAGGATTACGCACAATTGCGCCTCGCAGTAGATGGCTCATGAATTATTCAGGCTAGCTTGCAAGTGGTCAGGCAAGCTGCGGGCGATTTCGCCGCCTCTTTTTCTCCGCCTGCTGGTGTTTGCTCTGCAAACGTCGTTCCCGGGCCGCCTTTCCGGGGCGTGTCTTTTTTCTCTTCTTCGGTTTCTTCGCCGCTCTTTGCAGCAGCCTAACCAGCCGTTCCACGGCATCGGCCCGGTTCCGTTCCTGAGTGCGATAGCGGCCTGCTTCGATTATCAGTTCGCCGCGATGGCTAACCATTTTGCCGGCCAGTTTCAGCAGGCGGGCCAGCACCTCCGGCGGCAGGCTCGGGGAGGAGGCTGCGTCAAAGCGCAATTGCACCGCCGTCTTGACCCGGTTGACATTCTGGCCGCCGGGCCCGGAGGCGCGAATAGCTTTAAACTGGAGTTCTCGCTCCGGAATGATTATATGGTCGTTGATTTGAATCATGCCTTGCAAGTTAATGGGCGAAAGAGTAAATTGCCACTGACAAGTCTAAACATCGGATGCCAAAACACAACACGGGAGCACCAAGGCATGGCGCAAAGGAAAATTGCTTTGATCACTGGTATCACCGGCCAGGATGGCAGCTATTTAAGTGAGTTGCTCCTGGGAAAAGGATATGAAGTGCATGGCCTGATTCGGCGTTCCAGCACTTTCAACACCGAACGCATCGATCATCTTTATCAGGATCCGCACAATCAGAAAGTCAGGTTGAAACTGCACTACGGGGACTTGACCGACGCCAATGCTCTGCGTCGGATTATCGGTCAGGTGCGACCGACCGAGATATACAACCTTGGCGCGCAATCACATGTGCGGGTCAGCTTTGAAATGCCGGTGCATACCGCCGAAAGCAATGCCATTGGCACTTTGAAACTGCTGGAGGCATTGCGCGAATACCAGGAATGCGGCGATTGCCAGGTGCGCTATTACCAGGCGGGCACCTCCGAAATGTTTGGTCAGGTACGGGAGAATCCGCAGAAGGAGAGCACCCCGTTCTATCCGCGCAGTCCCTATGGAGTGGCCAAGGTCTACGCCCACTGGGCAACGGTCAACTATCGGGAGGCCTAC
>SLNM01000282.1 GCA_007133055.1 Lentisphaeria bacterium | reverse complement strand
CTGTCGGCCGCGGGCAGCCGAACTGTCAACCTGGGCAACTTCGCGTTCTCGAACACCGAGGTCACCATGGCCAGCAATGGCGGTGTGTCGGTGTCGGGCAATCGCAGGGTGAACCTGCCGGGCGCCGCCAATGTCGATCTGAACCTGACCTATGCAAACAATAAACTGTCGGCGTCAGGCAGATCAAATGTCAGCCTGGGGAATCGGGTTTTCACCAACGCACTGATCCAAATCCCCGACACCGGAGTACTCTCGATGAGCGGCACCGCCGGCTTCACACTCCCGATTATCGGCAGCCGGACATTTACGCTGGCGGCGGTGGATGGTGTCCCGAGAGCCACCTGGGCAGGCACCGCCTCAATCGCCGGCATCAACCGGAACGTCGTCTGCACGATCGCCAGCGACGGAACCGCCACGCTGCGGTCGGCCACCGATATCAAGATCGGAGACTGGACGCTGTGGGCATCCGGCACGGACGTGCTGCTTGACGACAACGGCATGACGACAAACCTCACCGTGTGCGGACAAAACCTGCAAGTGCGGGCGGGTGCCAACGGAACGATTTCCGGCAGCGCGAGCGGCACTTTGCAGGTCGGCTCGTTTACCATTGCCAACGGAACTCTCAGCGCCGGCAACAACGGCATCACGGGAACGGGGTCCATTGGGACCGGCGGCAAAGCGATCAGCAGTGCGTCGTTTACGGCTCGGTCGAACGGCTCGATCAGCGGCAACGGAAGCATTGAACTGGCTGAAAACTTGAATCTCGGAGTGGCTTTCTCACTGGGGCCAAGTGAAAACTCAGTGTCCGGAAGCATGGTTCGCAATGCCTCATTCCGCGGGCCGGTGGCCATATACGACTTCAATGCCGCTACAGCCGTCGGCATCAGCGGGAGCAACCTGGCGATGACGGCCAGCGGCAAAGTCACCCGCTGGCAGTTGATACCCAGCCCCACGCCTAGCAACCCCACACGCGTTCAAAAAAGGTACCCCCTGGACTGCGGCAACTACTCCGGCGCGGTAGACCTGGCCAACGGCAAAATAGAGCTGGAAGTGCAGGCTGTCGGAGGGTTTGCCTCCGCCACGGCAAGCTTCAACCTGTGGTGATGATACCATTCGCAAAAGTATGAGTTCGCAACTGGGAATTGCGAAATGCGCTTTTCGTAGGGCCGAAATCTGTTCGGCCCACGCGAATCGAGCCAATTGTAGGTTGGGACCGTTCCGCAGGAACAGAGGCTACACACAGTGTAGCAGTGACCGAAGGGAACGGCAATCTGTCCCGACCAGGCTCGATTCGCATGGTCGACTCGGATTGGCATTTCGCTTCGCTTCATTGCCCCGCTGTCGCGGTGCCTATATCCCTGTCGGGATGTTGTCGACCTACAAAATTCACATTTCGCAATTCTCTGCTTTGAACGGAAGGTCAATCCGGCGCGAGGGCGCATTGTGCCGCAAGCGCTGTGGAACCAAGTGCGGGGCTGGGAATGGACTTATATGTCAAAGTCAACCTGCTGGCGCCGGCGCTGGCGATACTGGCAAATGACGTTGCCGGCCGGCGAAGGGCGACACCTTGAGCCGGCGGGTTGCCATCGTTGGTGCAGGGATCGGGGGACTGGCCGCGGCGGGACTCCTGGCGAAGGCGGGCCATCGTGTCACGGTTTTTGAGCAGTCGGCCCATGCCGGCGGCAAGGCGGCCTCGGTCCAACTGGGGGGCTATCGGTTCGACACGGGGCCTTCGCTGTTCACGCTGCCGGGGGTGTTTCGGAATTTTTTTGCGCGCCTGGGCATGGAGATGGATCAGGAGTTATGCCTGGTTCCGCTCGCTCCGTTGTGCGCATATGAGTTTGCCGACGGTACTCGGCTGCACAGTTTCTCCGACCGCGCGAGATTCGCCGCAGCTCTGGAGCAGTCCGGTGTGGCCACGGCCGCCGAGTTGAATGCCTATCTGGACCGCGGGGCGCGGATGTGGGACTGGGCCGGCGAGTTGTTTCTGACGCGCAGCTTGCACGAACGCTCCACCTATGTTTCGCGCCGGGGCTTGCGGGCTATTCTCCATGCCCCGGGTCTGTCGCCGTTTTCAAGCCTTCACCGGGCCCATGCCCGGGCGTTTGCCGACCCGCGTGCGGTGCAGCTCTTCGACCGATATGCCACCTATAACGGATCCAGTCCCTACCAGACCCCGGCTACGATGCGCATTATCCCCCATGTGGAATACGCCTTAGGTGGCTATGCGCTTCGGGGCGGCATCGTGTCGCTTCCGCGTGCGCTGGAGCACGCGGCCCGCCAGCTTGGTGTGGAATTTCAAATGGGAACCCGTGTGACGCGGATTGTCTGCCGGAACGGGCTCTGCCACGGCATCGAGTCCGGGGAGGATTTTTTTCCGGCGGACATCGTGGTCAGCAACGCGGATGTGCTCTCGACCTACCGCCATCTTCTGCACGAACCGGCGGCACCCGAAGCGCGGCGCTATGAACGGGTCGAACCCTCTTCTTCGGGATTGGTTTTTCTGTGGGGCGTGGCGCGGCGCTTCCCCCGGCTCCAGGTTCACAACATTTTTTTCTCGGGCGATTACCGCGCCGAATTTGAAGCGATGTTCAAGCGGCTGGACATGCCTGCGGAGCCGACCATCTATGTCAACGTGACCTGCAAAGCGACCCCCGACGATGCCCCGGCGGACGGTGAAAACTGGTTTGTGCTGCTGAATGCGCCCCGGCATGCCGGTCAAGACTGGCCTCGGTTGGCGGCCCGGGTGCGCCAGGCGGTTCTGGCGCGATTGTCGAGGTCTCTCGGGTGCGATCTTGAATCCTTGATACGCGAGGAGAAGGTGATTACGCCGCCGGATATCGAACGGGACACGGGCTCGACCAACGGCAGCCTGTATGGAATTGCGTCGCACTCGTCGGCGTCGGCCTTCCTTCGGCATCCGAACCGGTCACGGCGGATTCGCGGATTGTATTTTGCCGGCGGCAGCGCGCATCCGGGAGGTGGAATGCCCCTGGCGCTGTTGTCGGGTACAATGGCGGCGGATTTAGCGGAGGAATACGAGGGATGAATGCGAGGCGGGTGAGCCCTTCAATAAGTACTTGCAATTAGTTTGCGTGGCCTCGCTGCGGGGGGGGGGTTGGGGTCTTCCGTAGAATCTATGGGTATGCATGTTCGGGGCGCGAAGCATGAAAATCGTAAACCGCTATCGTCACCCGTTATCGTAATCCGATATCGCAACCCATTCGGCCGACGATAGCGGGCGACGAGAACGATTGACGATTAAGGCACCCTCTACCTTGTCCCGCCGTAGTCCAGAAAAAGGGCGAAGGTGAATCGTCCGTGATCGTCAGCCCATGACGCTTAATCCCGCACTTCATCGCACACGTAAGCCCACTCTTACTTGGTTACGCTTAAACTATCTGCTTCGTCGGTATTGGGCATGAAGACGACCACAATATGCCCACAAATTCTGCTGACGAGGCCTTTTTTGGTTGCCCGTTTCTCCACGAAGTTGACCTGCAAGTGTGTCATATCCTCGTAGGGATGCATACCGGCACCGCCACGGAAGGCACGAAAATAACGGAATAAGGGTCAGGGTGTCGATGGCCGCCAATTTCCACTGATTCCTTGCGTGGTTTATGAATTAATCAGGATAGAGCGACTGTATGCATTCCGGACAGATGCCATGCGAAAACTCGGCTTCGGTATGTCTGGCCAGATATCCCTCCACCTGCTCCCAGTATCCTTTGTCGTCTCTGACTTTTTTGCAGAATGTGCTGGAACAGAACTTCCAGAGCCAGCGGGGCTATGTCGAAGAATCTGAAGCCAAACACACCGATGGCAAGAATGATTCCCATCCCGGCAAAGGCGACAGGGGTGGTGTCGATAAATCCGTGTGGTCTGAAGCCCGCGACATAGGCAATATTGACAATAAACGGCAGAGCCGCACCGGCCAAAAGGACAATGATCCGAAGGCGCTCCGCGGATGCCGCCTTCAGATAGTAGCGATGCGCGAAAAGCAGTATTCCGATGACCACCGCCAGGTGGGAATAGGCAATAGTCAGCCACCAGAACGGTCCGTGCGCCAAAGCCTGATATCGGTAGCCGTTAGAGACACCGGGGGTAACCGCGGTGTAGAAAAGGCCATGCAAATCGTTGGTGGCGATCATCAAAATGGTCAATCCCGGCAAGATGAACAATAGCATCATTATACGTGGAGCAAGCCAGGCGTCGTATCGACAGCAGGCCAGAACCAGGATCAGCCACAATGCCGGGATGGCGGCGATGCCGGGATAGGAGGCGATCAGCAGCACCTTCATCAAGTCATAGTTTCGGACGGCTATCTCGAGGCCATAGGCAACCGACCATAATGCGACTGCGGCCATCAGCCATGCGAAGACCAGGGCCTCGGTACGCTCCCGCCGACGCCAAGCGTAGATCGCCAGCACGGAAGTGATCAGAACCGCGCCAAGCATGGCCAGACTGTAGGGGTTTAAACTCATAACTAAAGTTTTCCCGTTTTTCTGAACTTAACCATACAAAGCTTCCAGGTCTTCAACAGGTTGCCGGGATATGGACCCTCCGACAAAAAACGTGAAAACTTCAGATACCAACCGTAAAATTCAAAATCATTCGTGAATTGAAATCACCCGTCCGTCCATCCATCAACCTTGTATCGGTCGACAGCCATGATGGCCGCGATCAGTATGTAGCAGGCAGGCACGATATTAAAAGCCACCCGCAGTCCATAATGGTTGGCAATATACCCCATGACCCAGGTGAGAAAACCGCAACCGGGAATCCCGGCGCAGGAAAGCATGATCAGCAGCATGGTTTTGTCGGCGGCGGGAAGGCGCCCGGTGCTATGGCTCTGAATGCTGGGCCAGAACGGCGCGGTGCAAATGCCCGCCGCAAACAACAGCAGGAGAAACCATAACGGGTTTGCAACCAGTGGCAGCAGCAGTGTCACAGCCGTCCCGGCCAGCGCCGAAAACACAACTAATCGCCGCAAGTGATGCTGGGCAATGATCATCGCCCAACCGCTGCGTCCGATGACCATGCCGCCGGCAAAGCAGGCCAGTCCGACCCCGCCTGCCAGTACCGAGGTTCCCAGGTTAAGCTGCAAATAGCTGGCGCTCCAATAGGTCAGGCAGAATTCGCCGCCGCCCGCCAGAAACATGGCCGCGAAAAACAGCCAGAACCGCGGCATACGCATTATGGCGCGGGCCTGCCCGGCGACGGTTCTCCAGTGCAATATTTCGGGGTGCTCGGGATATTCCCTGCCCGGACGGGCAGGCATTAGCAGAAACATAGCCGCCAGCAAAGTCGTGGCGGCCACCGCCAGAACAACCAATCGCCAGGAGACCCCGGTTGCCATCATGACGCCGCCGACCAGCACGGTTGTCACAATGCCCACCGACCAGAAGGCGTGGGTGAAATTGATATACCGTCCGGGCTCCTCCGGATGCAGATCGTGAACGAACGGGGTTGCCAGGCCTTCAACCACGCCTTCGCCTGCCCCGGCCAACAGCAGGGCAGGCAGCAGGATCATATAGGCAGGCGCCAACGCGGCCGAGGTCAGGCCTATGGCCAGCAGCAGCAGGGAAACCCCCATTGTCCGGCGTTTCCCAGCCCGACCGGCGATAAACCCGCACGTTAGCATGGCACCGACAATGGCGGTGGTGCGGATCAGGTGCAAAGCGCCGCCTGCCGACATGCCGCCTTCTTCGAGCGGGAACCCAAGCTCGGCGGCGATATCCACCAATGCCAGCGGCAATACGACCGTTGCCGAGGCATAGACAAAGAATGCCAGAAAGGCGGCATAATCGTAACGACCAAATCGCAACATCCTCAAGACCTTTTTTTTTAAGCGTAATCGTACTTTTCTGCATGGGTTGGCGGTTCATGGTCGAAGGGGTCGGCGGCGGGCGACAAGGTCTAATCATCGGCGGTTCGGACAAAGCGCCGGTACAGCTTAGTGTATACTCCGTTGCGCCCGAGCAAGTTTTCATGAGAACCGCGCTCGACAATCCGGCCTCGGTCCATGACCAGCACCTGATCGGCGTGGCGGATGGTGGAGAG
>SLNM01000029.1 GCA_007133055.1 Lentisphaeria bacterium | reverse complement strand
GTCCAGAGGGGCACAGCGCACTTTCTGATCCGTACG
Source organism: Lentisphaeria bacterium (assembly GCA_007133055.1). GTDB lineage: Bacteria > Verrucomicrobiota > Lentisphaeria > Oligosphaerales > PUNB01 > SLNM01. The sequence continues at coordinate 6,049 of SLNM01000029.1, read as the reverse complement.
CGACGTGGTCTTCCTCTACATGCCAACGCCGGTCGCTGACCGGAATTTTCTTTTCGAGCGTCTTCTCCGGACCATTGAGCATGCGTACACATTCCTGGTAGCGATCTCTATACTGGCGCAAGGTTTCTTGCGATATGTATTTCTTGAGCATGGCCATATAGGTGCTTTCTGACATTATTCTCTCCTGAAACCTGAAACCTGAAACCTGAAACCTGAAACCTGAAACCTGAAACCTGAAACCAAGCTGTTACCCACAAAATCTAAGAAAAAACTATTAGCCACCCATTCGTTTTGAGAAAGAGCCCAAAATTTGACCCGTGGAACTCCTGACACTACCCAGCGCTGGTCTGGCCGGGTGTCTCCTGTCGCTTCTGGCCGGTGTCATGCTGGCGGATGATTGTCCACAGCAGTTCCACGGTTCGGTTCTGCTCCCCGGCCAGGGCGGCGGCTTCCATCTCGGCTATTTCACGGTCGATGGTTATGCGCGAACCTTTTTCCCGGCTGGCCGGCTGGTGGACCATTATCTTCGGCACTTCGGTCTGGCTTACCTCCTCGCCGCAGGCGACCAGCTCTTCGTGCAGTTTTTCGCCGGGTCGCAGCCCGGTGAATACAATTTTTATGTCCTCGTTCTCCCGCAGTCCCGACAGCTCGATCATGTTGCGGGCCAGCTCGACGATCTTGACCGGTTCACCCATGTCAAGCACAAACACTTCACCGCCCTGGCCGTTCACGGCGGCCTGCAAGACCAGCTCGACCGCTTCGCGGATGGTAATGAAGTAGCGGGTCATTTCGGAGTGGGTGACGGTAACCGGTCCGCCGCGGGCAATTTGTTTGCGGAAGGTCGGCACCACGCTGCCGCTGCTGCCCAGAACATTGCCGAAACGCACCGATGAGAACTTAGTGGGACTGTCCGCCTGCCGCGAGGACACCACCAGCTCGGCCAGTCTTTTGCTGGCGCCCATGATACTGCTTGGCCGGACCGCCTTGTCAGTGGAAATCATGATGAAGCGTTCGGCCTGGTGTCTGATCGCGGTTTCCGCCAGCCGCATGGTGCCGACGACGTTGTTCATGACACACTCCACCGGGTAGTGTTCCATCAGGGGGACATGCTTGTAGGCGGCGGCGTGGTAGATTACCTGGGGATGGTGGCCGGCGAAAATCTGCTCCAGCGCCTCCGTTTGCTTGATGTCTCCGATCAGCGGCACCACCTCCAGGTCGGGGTGCAGGTCGCGGAGTTCCTGATGAATTTCGAACAGGGCGTTTTCCGAGAACTCCAGCAGCAGCAGTTTAGCCGGACCGTAGCCCGCCACCTGGCGGGCCAGTTCCGAACCGATCGAGCCGCCGGCGCCCGAGATCAATACTCGTTTGCAGTTCAAATACCGGTCAACCGGGTCTCGGTCCAGGGTGATGGGGTCGCGCCCCAGCAAGTCTTCGACTTCCACACTGCGAATTTCCTGGCGTACCAGTGTGCCCGACATCATCTCGTTGAAGGTGGGCATGATTAAAAAGCGTATGTCCAGCTCGGAACAAGCTTCTACAATGTCCCGCAGCACTTTTTTCTGAGGGTTCGGGATGGCGAAAACCACATCGGAGACTTCCAGGTCAACAGCGAATTCGGCGGTCTGCGAGAGCTTGCCAAGCACCGGGATGTCGTGAATTCGCAAATCCTGTTTGGCAGGGTCGTCGTCGACAAATCCGACCACGTAGAACTGGCCATGGAAATCGTTGAGCACGGCGCGCACCGCCATTTCACCGGTGCTGCCGGCTCCGACAATTAAAACTTTGTGCTTGGCAGTGCCAACATTGCGCATCATCGGATACATCATTTCCGAGTAGAGCCGGCGGAAGAAACGCAGCCCTCCGAAAAAGGCCATGGTCAGCAGCCACTCATTGATGAAAATAGCCCGGGGGAATGCCCGCTCCCCGGTGAACAGCACGGTGACGATTAAAATGATCGTGCCCAGGGTGACCGCCTTGATCAGCAGCAGCAAGTCGTTCATTCCGGCGTAGCGCCAAACCCCTTTGTGCAGGCGAAAGTAGTAGATCGTGGCCATGCGCACTAAAACGGCGAGGCCCACGGTGTTTTGCCAGAAAACTAAGTATCGAGCCTCGTCCGGGGAACCGTAGAGGAAGTGGTTTGTCCATTCAAAGCGCAGGCCGATTGCCAGGGTGTAGGCCAGCCCGCCCAAGGCGCCGTGGACCAGCAGAACCAACAAACGTCGCACCCGCTGAGCCCGTCGTTCGCTACCCAGTATTGCAGTCAGGAAATTCATGGATTGCTCGACTTTCCGAGAAATTAAAACGAAATTGTTTGGCGCTTCCTCTGCGGATTGGCTCGCACAATAATGCATGAACAATCGAATTGCAAGCCAGAACCTAAGTAAAGCGACGCATGGCCGAATTCGCATGAATTAATCAGGCTAGACCGATATTAGCTCGCCATGGTTGCTTGAATCAGGTTGTCCAGGTATTGCAGTTCCCTGCCGCTCAGCTTTTTCCCGAATTTAATCATGTCCTTGTCACTGAGCATGGCAATTCCTCTGTTCCCGAAGTGGGTGGCGATATGCTGCATGAATTCCGGGCCCTCGATTTCGGTTTGCGGGTTGAGTACCATCACTTCCTCCAGTTCGTCGGCGGGGATTTTTTTGAGGCCGCTGATCTGTCCGCCCGCCCGGACCTTCTGCAGGGTCACCCCGGTCTCAGGGTCGGCGATCAGGCGTTCGCACACCCCCGGCCCCAGAGCCCGCCAAACTTTGCCGGCCAGCAGCATTCCCAGCAGCGGTGGCAGGAGCAATGTAATCCAGCTCCATACGGGAGGCAGTTCAAACTGCCGGATGATTGCCATGCCCGCCCCGGCCAAGATCAGAGATGCAAGCATGATGGCCAGCGCCGCCGCAGTTGCCAGCGCTCGGCCGGCCCGGGGAGGTGTTTGCAACATAATCGAATTGCCCTTGCGTTTGATCGTGGTCAACAATTCACCGGGTGGCTGGGGCAGGGCGGGGGGAGCCTCCCTTTGCAGCAGTTGTTGCCGCAGGCTTAAACCTAATAGTTCAGGCGAGCGTATTCTTTCCTGCCCCAGTCCGGCATCGGATAAAGGCAGATGCAGAAATTTGGCGGTTCGCCCGGCCAGACGACGGGACTTGAAATAGTCCTGGGTTTCTCCCAGGCTGATTTTTTGGTCCGCACCTTGGATGCGGACCGGATATACCGTGTAGGACGAGTTCTTTGACTGGCGCACCTCGCGATTTAACGTCACCGATTCGAAGTCGTGCAATCGATAGGTTCTGCGGCGCCAGGGTGCCAGCAAACCCCACCAGGCGACAATCGTGCCTTGGCGGAGATCGATGATTTTTCCGGCCCGCCCCAGACCGGCCGCCAGCCCGGCCAGTAAAAAGATCGAGCCAAAGGGCAGTCCGAAAAAAATCGGGATGCCACCCGGTACGAACAGAGCCAGGTAGAGGACAAATAGTCCGACCCCTGCAAAAGGCAGGCTGAACAGCAACAGACCAATCCCGCCACCGCTGCGCAATTCCAAAACGTCGGGACGGTGTTGCTCGATAATTTTCATCTTCGGAAGCTCCTTTCCGGGTTGTACTGCCGGAACTGTAATCATTGAACTGTCGGTTTGCAAGGCAAACAATTGGGAACATATTTTAACTACGAAACACGCAAAATACACGAAAGGGGAACCTTGCATCCGGAGCGGAAGGATTAAGCTCTTCCGTTGGTCGTGCTTAATTCTTCCGCAGGTGGTCATCCCTTCGGGAATGTCCTATCTGCGGAAGTCCGCGTGATTTGAATAGAAGCTCGTGAAGGGCGCGCAGATTATGCGGTGCGCCTTCAGCGCACATGTTGTTCGGTATCGTTTGCCGGGGCGTTGCCCCGGTCTGGTATGCTATGCGCCGTTGGCGCGGGGGCTGCACTCGCAGTCGTCCACCGCTGTTGCCTTTTACTTGTTCAGTTGGATATTGAGTGTTGGTTATTGGATATTCTTGTCTCGTGTCTCGTCCTGAAATAGATTGACACCTGCACATCGCTGACGCATTACGAGGAAGTGGGTCAGCGGTGGAAACAGGTTGGTTGATTTGCTTTGTGTGGAAGCTTCCTTATATTGCACGGTGGGAGATGCAATTTGGTGTTTCGAGGCATATCATTGGCCTGATTAATTCATGAACTTCGCAGCCGATGGCTCGTGAATGATTCAGGGTGGATCGTGTCTTGTTGTTCCCAACCTAAAACCAAAGGAGTTAGATTATGTGGCCATTGATCATTGTACTAGCAGTTGTTCTGATTCTGGTTTTCTTTGTGGCAGGCATCTACAATCGTCTGGTCGGGTTGCGCAACCGTTTCAAGAATGCTTTCGCCCAGATTGATGTTCAGCTTAAGCGCCGGTACGACCTGATTCCGAATCTGGTCGAGACCGCCAAGGGCTACATCAAGCATGAGCGGGAGACATTGGAGGCGGTCATCGCCGCTCGCAACAAGGCCGCCGCCGCCGATCAGAAGGCGGCCGCCAACCCCGGAGATCCGGAAGCGATGCAGGGGTTGATGGGGGCGGAGGCGGGTCTGACCGGCACTCTCGGGCGTTTGTTTGCCCTGGTCGAGTCGTATCCCGACTTGAAAGCCAACCAGAATATGATGCAGTTGAGCGAGGAACTGACCTCGACGGAGAACAAAGTGGCGTTTGCCCGGCAGGCCTACAACGACGCAGTCATGCATTATAACACGGCCCGGGAAACATTTCCCAACGTGGTTTTCGCCAACATGTTCGGGTTCGGCCCGGCGCAGATGTTCGAAATTCAGGATCAACAGGAGCGGGAGGCGGTTAAAGTTTCGTTCTCCTAGCCTGCAAAGCCCAAAGGGAATTGCGAAATGCAGATTTCGTAGGGCGTGAATCCGTCTCGCCCATGCGGATCGGGTCTGGTCGGGACAGATTCCCGACCTACAATCGGCTCGATTCGCAGATTTCGTAGGTCGAGACCGTTGCGAAGCAACAGAGGCTGTCCGTAGGATAGCAGCGAAGCGGCAATCCGTCTCGCCCAAGCGAATCGAGCCTGGTCGGGACAGATTCCCAACCTACAATCGGCTCGATTCGCAGATTTCGCAATTCTCTATGCAAAGCCTAGTGTCGTGTCACGCTTCAAACGCTGCATTGGACAAGGGTATTCTGGATGCACACTGGCTATTCTCGCTGCGAACTTGATGAATTGATCAGGCTGTGCATAAACAGACGGGAAGATAACAACCATGGATTTTTTCGAGTATCAGGCGGACGCAAAAAAGCGCACCAAGCTGCTGGTTTTCTACTATGCCATGGCCGTCATACTGATCATTGCCTCCGTCTATGTCATTATGGCAATTGCCCTGGGGTATGCCGAAACCGACCCGCAAACCCCTTTCGATTCCAGTCTTTTGTGGCGGCCTGAGCTGTTGTTCTGGACCGCCCTTCTGGTGGGGGGGATAATCGGTCTGGGGTCGCTGTTCAAAATCCACTCTCTCTCCGGCGGCGGCAAGTCTGTGGCCAGTATGCTGGGCGGTCGTCCGATCAGCGCCGACACCAACAATCCGGCGGAAAGGCGGCTGCTGAATATCGTCGAGGAGATGGCCATCGCCTCGGGGGTGCCGGTGCCGCCGGTTTATGTTCTCGACCAGGAGGGCATCAATGCCTTTGCCGCCGGCTTCAAGCCGTCCGACGCTGTTATCGGAGTAACCCGCGGCTGCCTGGATAAACTTAACCGCGATGAACTGCAAGGGGTGATCGCCCATGAGTTCAGCCATATTATCAATGGCGACATGCGCCTGAATATCCGTTTGATCGGAGTTCTTTTCGGGATCCTTCTGATTACGGTGGTAGGGCAGGTGCTGATGCGCATCGGCCTGTACTCCGGTCTCGGCGGGGGCGGACGCCGCCGCTCGTCGCGCAGCAGCGGCAAAGGCAACGGGCTGCCGATTGCACTGATGCTGATGGGGCTGCTTTTAATTATTGTCGGATCAATTGGTGTATTCTTCGGCAGGCTGATTAAAAGCGCGGTCTCGAGGCAGCGCGAAT